>QMQL01000060.1 GCA_003650505.1 Candidatus Acetothermia bacterium
CATACGTTGGGAAGAACGCGATCTACGTTAACCCGAACATAAGGGAGGTCGCATCCCGGTTCGACTTCTCCCCGCTTCAGATCTCGGTCGGCCAAGGGGGTGAGGTCTTCACCCCGACCGCTTCCGACTGGGTCGAGCTGACGGAGGGGTTCCTCTCCGGGACGTTCGCGGTGAACCCCCTCGGCCCTGAGCACGGATCGGGGAGCGAGGGGATCCTCGTCCTCGAGGATGCGATCGACCCGACCCTCCCGTTCACCCTGAGCTACATGGGCGAGACGGCCGAGTTTTCCATAGCCTCCTCTGCCGTATCGGCCGTCGCTCCGTCGCACGAGCCGGTCGAGGTGAATCCGCTTTCGGACACGGCCTCCCTCGCCGATCTGTTCGCATCTTCCGACTTCTCGTCCGAGGGGATGGCCGCCCTCCTCGGGCTCGACGCCGATTACGTCCGGACCCTCTCCGTCACCGTTCAAGGGGGAGAGCTTATGTTCCTGTTCGTCCTCCTCGTCGACCGGGTCCGGGACTCCTGGCTCGATCCGGGGCTGATCGAGAGGCTAGAGCCGCTGATCGGGACTGGTGCGGTGTTGACGGTCGTATTCTCACCGACTGGTGCGCCGTTCAAGCCGTGGGACTTCTACGTCAAGCAAGAGGGGACGAACTACTTCTTCTTCAGCGATGCCTCGTTCGTCGAGCTGACCGAGGGGTTCATCCGTTCTGGCCGGGTTGGAGCGGGGGAGGTGGCGGCCGGGGTGATCAGGCTTCAGAGATGGGTCGATCCGGCGATCCCGTTCTCGATATTCTTCGGTCCGAGCGGGGTGAGCTTCCCTTGATCATTCCCCACCGTTCCCCTGAGCGGAGGGAGCGGTGAGGCTGATCCTCGCCTCCGGCTCCCCCCGCCGGTACGAGCTTCTATCCCTCCTCACCACCGATTTCATCGTCATCCCTCCGTCCGTCGATGAGGAGGGATCCGGCCCGCCGCGGGAGCGGGCGGTGGCGGCCGCGGTTGTCAAGGCGCACGAGGTGGCGAAGCGCGCCGGCGGCGTGATCATCGGCGCCGACACGATCGTTGCGATCGATGACAAGATCTTGGGAAAGCCGCGATCACGGGATGAAGCGCGACGGTTCTTGGCGGAGCTGAGCGGCCGGGAGCATCAGGTGATCACCGGCCTCTGCGTCCTATCGACCTGGACCGGAACCGAGGCCGCCGGCGCCGAGACGAGCTCGGTCCGGTTCAGGGTCCTCGCGCCCTCCGAGATCGAGGGATACCTCGATACCGAAGAGTACGTCGACAAGGCGGGGGGCTACGCGATCCAGGGGCGCGGCGGGCTGTTCGTCGAGCGGATCTGCGGGGATTACTACAACGTGGTCGGCCTCCCCCTCGGCCTCCTCCGCTCCCTCTTGCGTGAGGTGGGCTCCGCGTGTAGCCTCTTGCGCCCGCCTTCGGGCGGGGAATCGAGGAGGTAGATATGCCGCAGAAGAAGCACAGCATCCATACGATCCAGAAGATGAAGACGACGGGGGAGAAGGTCGCTTGGCTGACCGCCTACGACTATCCGACCGCCCAGTTCGCCGAGGCGGCGGGGATGGACATGCTCCTCGTCGGGGATTCCCTCGGGATGTGTGTGTACGGGTACGAGGGGACGGTCCCGGTGACGATGGACCAGTGCATCGTCCATTGCGAAGCGGTCCGGCGCGGGGCTCCGAACACGTTCGTCCTCGGTGACATGCCGTTCATGAGCTATCAGGCGAGCGATGAGGAGGCGGTCCGTAACGCTGGGAGGTTCCTGAAGGAGGCCGGGGTCGACGGGGTCAAGCTCGAAGGGGGGAAGCGCGTCCTCAGCCGGATCAAGGCGATCCTCGACGCCGGGATCGTCGTCTGCGGGCATATCGGCCTGACCCCGCAGAGCTCGGGGCAGCTCGGTGGGCACAAGGCGCAGGGGAGGACGATCGACTCGGCGCGGCCGTTGATCGAGGACGCCCTAGCGATCGAGGAGGCCGGTGCGCAGATGCTCCTCCTCGAGGCCGTTCCGCCCGAGGTCGCCGGGTTCATCGCACGGAAGCTCTCGATCCCGGTTCTGAGCATCGGGGCAGGGCCGTACTGCGACGGCCAGCTTCTGATCGTCTCCGACCTGATCGGTCAGTTCCAAGCGTTCACCCCGAAGTTCGTCAAGAAGTACTGCAACGTGGCCGAGATCATCACGAACGCGATGCGCGCCTACATCGATGATGTTAAGGCGGGAAGGTTCCCGGCAGACGAGCATTGCTACCATATGCTGAAGGGGGAGAAGGAGAAGTTCGAGGAGCTGATCAAGGAAGGACTATGACTGACCTGAGAGACCGCCTGCGGATCCCGCGCGAGAACCTGGAGGAGATAAACCGGGCGATCCTTGATCCGAAAAACGAGATCGTAAACGAATTCCTCGCGATCGTCTCCCGTTACGGGACCCCGGAGGAGATAAACAGGAAGGCAAAGGAGGCCCGCGCTCTCCCGAACCTCCTCCGTCGCCTCGAGGAGATCGGCTCGCCGTACCGCGAGGAGATCGAATGGCTGGCCCGGATGCGCGACAAGGGGGCGTTCGTCTCGGTCTCCGGGTTCCGCCGTAAGGTCCTCGGGAATCGGGCCGATTCGACCCCGTTCAAGGACGACTACGCCGTGACCCTCGAGATAAGCGCCCTCCAGTTCTTCCCGTGGCTGATCGCCGAGGCGAAACAGGCGATCGAGAAGGGCGAGCTTATGCCCGGCCGCTACATCCGCGTCCGGAGTATGAAGGAGCAGGTCGCCGACAACGGGGACACCCTCGCCGTCGCCGCGGCGATGCAGATCATCGGAGCGAGCTACGTCGAGACCCTCGATACCAAAGGGACCGACGGCTCGAACATCCATCTGGGCGGGCCGGAGACGATCACCGGCTACTTCGGCGGGGTCGGGGAGCCGAACGAACACGCCCTGCAGTGGGTCGACGAGTTCCTTGGCTACTACACGACCTACGGGATAAAGCAGGTGTTGAACATCAACCCGGGGACGGTCCTGCTCGGCTACTTCCTCCACAAGCTCGGGATCGACGTCGAGTTCAAGATCTCGGTCTACATGGGAAACGACAACCCCTACGCCGCCCTGTGGACGTTGATCGGGGCGAAGCTCTTCGCCCGCGAGGACGGGACGACCTCCCTCGTCGGGTTCAACTGGTCGAATTCGGTGGACAACGCCACGATCGAGGCGACCGCCCCGATCCGGAAGGCCCTCGGGTTCGAGGACGTCGTCCGGTTCGAGCACCACATCACAGAGACCTATAAGTCGATCGTCATCCAGCCCTACGACCGGACCGAGGAGCTCGTCGAGCTCGCCGATCACGTGAAGAACATCTCGGCCAAGCATGAGGGGGCCGGGCCGGAGGTCGATGCGACCCGGGAGCATCCGTCCGACATCCTCGAGTACTTCCTCACCAAGGAGGAGATCGAGGAGAGGGGGCTGATGCCCTACCTCGAGCAGAACTACCTCGACAAGCACGCGGCGTTGAACCGGACCGCCGCCGCCCTGACCGAGAGGGGACTGTCGTTCATAGCCGCCGCCAACCTCCACCCGCCCGATCGTCGTTGAAGGCGGCGGCCGGATTCGGCTAGACTCCCGCTCGCACGAAGGGAGGGCTCGATGAGCGACTACGAAGGTCTGAAGGGGCGGATCGAGGAAGAGGCGATCGGGTTCGTCGATTTCCGCGTTACCGACCTCACCGGGCGGTTCCGCCACGTCACCATCCCCGCGGATCGGTTCACGGAATCCCTCCTCAGCGATGGGGTCGGGTTCGACGGTTCGAACTACGGCTACCGCGGGATCGGGGGGAGCGACATGGTCCTCGTCCCCGACCTGTCCACCGCCTACGTCGAGGAGCGCGACGGGGAGAGGATCCTGACCGTGATCGGAGACGTCTGCGAGGCGGAGACGCGGACCCCGGCGGACGGGGATCCGCGTCGGATCGCGGCCGCCGCGGTCCGATACCTGCGCGAACGCGGGATCGCGGACGATCTCGTCGTCTCTCCGGAGTTCGAGTTCTACGTCTTCGATGAGGTCCGCTACGAGATAACGGATAGAAGGTGCTGTCTTGAGATCTCGCCGGCCGAGGGGGACGAGCGATCCGATAGAGGGTCTTCCGCCTACCACTTCCCCCTCCCCGAGGACCGCCTCTTCTCCCTCCGTTGCGAGATGACGCGCCAGATCGAGGCGGCCGGGTTCGACGTCAAGTACCACCACCACGAGGTCGGCCGGCTCGGCCAGCACGAGATCGAGCTCGGGTTCGCCTCAATCCGGAGGATGGCCGACGCGGCGTTGATCGTGAAGTCGATCGTCCGGAACGTCGCCTCCGAGCTCGGGTTCACCGCCACGTTCCTCCCCAAGCCGCTCTACAGCGAGGCGGGGAGCGGGATGCACCTCCACCAGTACCTCGTCAAGGGGGAGGAGAACCTGTTCGCGAAGGGAGAGGGTGGCCTGTCCGAACTCGCCCTCTCCTACATCGGCGGGATCCTGACCCACGGCCGGAGCCTGATGGGGCTGACCAACCCGTCGACCAACTCCTACAAGCGGCTCGTCCCCGGCTACGAGGCGCCGGTCAACCTCGTCTTCGGCTCGGGGAACCGGAGCGCCGCCATCCGCGTCCCGGCGTACGCTAGCGGGGACAAGACGAGGATCGAACTGCGGACGATGGATGCCACCTCCAATCCGTACCTCGCGTTCGCTGCGATCCTGATGGCCGGGATCGACGGGATCGAAAACGGCCTAGATGCGACCCGGATCGGGTTGGGACCTTTCGATAACACCGATCTGTACGCGAACGGAAGCGGCGAGACCGCCCCGCGGAGCCTCTTCGAAGCGCTCGCCGCCCTCGAGGAGGACCACGATTACCTCCTGAAGGGCGGCGTCTTCGGTGAGGACCTGCTGAAGGACTGGATCGCCGCAAAGCGGGAGGAGGCATCGGCCACTGCAACCCGCCCCCACCCGCACGAATTCGCCCTCTACTACGACCTCTAGGCCGGGTCTACTTCAGCTTCTTCTCCTCCCGGTCGAGGTAGTGAAGTATGGCGTCGACGACGAGGTAGTTGATCGACCGATCGAGCTTCTTCGCCAGGCGCTCCAGCCGTTCGATCGGTTTCTTGTCGAGCTTGCTCTTCGGAATATAGATCGACAGCGTCGCTACTTCGCTCTTGCGCACCAATTTGCACCTCCTCTTCTGATCCCAAAGATCCTTGGTTCATCCTGTAGTCTACAGCAAGCCACCTACACTCGACAAGTCAGAAACAAGCCGGCGAGGTCAAGGCCGGCTCTCCTATCCCTTGGGAGTTTATGGCCCGCCTAGCGGATCACGAATCGGAAGGTGTAGTAGACGATCTCCCGGCGGTTGAGCGCATGTTCGAGGAATGCCCGACCGATCGCCTTGGTCGCTCCATCGCACCCATCGGCCTGGATCTGCCGCCGGATCCGGTCCGCGTTGAGGCCGGTCGGACGCGGGACTCCCCGCTCGATCGCGAGCACGAACGTGAATGCCCCTGAGTCGAGGATCCCTCTCGTCAGACTCCAACCGCCTGCACCGTCCGAAGAGATCTCGGTTATCGGGACGGCTGCGTCGAACAGGTCTCCGCCCGGGGCGACCGTGATCACGCGGCCGAGGGGGATGAAATCGTCAAGGCTCCCCTCGCTCAGAACCTGCACGGTGTTCCCATCTGGAAGCTGAATCGAGCAGCGATCCCACAGGATCGTAATCGCATCGTCGGAAACGTTGTTCAGCCAGAATTGGAGCCTGCTCTCCGCCCGGTCGTCGACGAATGAGACGTCGAAGGCGATCCTGATCGTATCGTCCTGGAAGACCCCCTTCTCCGAATATACGGGATCCAGCATCTCCAGGCTCG
>QMQL01000061.1 GCA_003650505.1 Candidatus Acetothermia bacterium
GCGGATCTGCTTGAGCGCTCTTTTCTGCCCCTCGGGGGTGAGGAACGCGGCCGATCGGGCGGTGCGGAGGATCGTCCCGCCACGTTCGATGATCCCCCCCACAGCCCGGTTGTCGAGAGGGAGAGAGTCCCCCTCGATCAGCCCATCGAACCCACGCCGGATACCGATCATCTCGAGACCGAGATCGGTCCCGCACCGGACCGCCGCTCTGATCGCCGCGTTCATCCCCGGCGCGTCTCCACCGCTCGTCAGAATCCCAATTCGCATAGTCCCTTAAAGATAACCGAAAGGCCCCAAGGAGAGAATCACCGCGTGGTTATCGGCCTCCCGGCAAGGGCTTCCTCATAGATCTCAATGAGACGGCGGGCGGAGTTACAGACCGACATCCTCTCCGCTTCAGCGAGCGCCCCGCGGCTGAGGCGGCGATAGCGTTCCTCGTCCCCGAGCAGTTCGAGGGCGGCGCGGGCGAATGCATCCTCATCCTCAGGGACGAGAACCCCGCTCAACCCGTCCATTATCACGTCGCTCACCCCGAGGGCAGCGACCGCCACCGCCGGCGTCCCGCCGGCCATCGCCTCGACGATGGCCAGCCCCTGTGTCTCGGCCTTGGAAGAGAACAGAAACAGATCTGCCGATTTGTACAGATCGACCAGCAGAGGCCGATCGAGAAAACCGGTGAAGCGGACCACCCTTTTCAGGTCGAGCTTTTCTGCCTCCTCCTCGAGCCGGCTTCTGAGCGGCCCATCCCCGGCGATTACGAGGACCGCTCGGGAATCGAAAAGGCGTATCCGCGCGAACGCCCGCAGCAGGAAGGAAAGGTTCTTCTCCTCAGAGAGCCGACCCGTGTAAAGGCAGATTTGAGCCCCCCCCGGTAGGCCGAGGGCCTCTCGCGGCGACCATACCGCCGGATGTCTGTACAGGGAGAGGGGAGGACCGAACGGGACGACATATATCGGCGTACGAACCCCGTAGCGCTTGAGCTCATCGCGGATCGATTCAGTCGGCACGGTGACCGCCGTAGCCCGATTACACATGAGGGCTGAATAGGCCTCGGCCGCCTTGACCGGAGGTCGGATCGGTCGGGGGACGTAATGGCGGAGGGCGCTCAGGTAGGTATGGTACGTCTGAATATGCGGGATCCCGTAGTGATGCGCCGCTACCATCGCCACGTAGGCGAGCGAGAACGGGGTGTGACTATGAACTATGTCTAAGTCGCGCAGGCTCCGGACGGCAGCGCGGTTGTACGGGAGCGCCATCCTCGCTGTCTTGTAGCTGAAGACAGGGCCGGAGCGGAACCGGAATGTCCGCGGCCGATCCATCGGCCGATCGTAGCGCGGGGCGTAGATGTACGTGGTGTGGCCGAGCCGTTCGAGCTCCTCGCGGAGCCAATGTACCGCACTTGTTACCCCGCTGATCTCGGGGAGGTAAGCATCCGTGAACAGCCCTATCCGCATCGGCCCTCCCGGGCATAGACGAGCTTCCCCCCTACGAAGGTCATCTCCACCCGCATATCGTTCAGATCGGTCGGGACTAGGAACGGATCCTCGTTCAACACGACGAGATCGGCGAGGAATCCCTCCTCGATCCTCCCCTTCACCCCTTCTTCGGACCCGAACCTCGCCCCTCCCTCGGTGTAGGCGGCGATCGCCTCGTCGAGGGAGACCCGCTGCGTCGAATAGGGGGCGTTCACCGCGGCGCGAATCCCGTAGAGGGGCGAGATCGGCATCCCATCCGAACCGAACGCAACCGGGATCCCGAAATCGAAGACGGCCCGGAGCGGATTGCTTACGGCATCCCGCTCCCTGCCGAGCCGCTCCACGTACATCTTCCCCGGCCCCGACCAGTTCCCGATGAAGTTCGGCTGCATGGAGAGGTGAAGACCGAGCCTTTTCACCTCTTCGATCTGCCTCTCTTCCGGAAGCTCGAAGTGCTCGATCCGGTTCCGAAGTTCGGAGCGGGCATCAAGCCTCGCGTACATGCGGAGGACCTGCGCGATCGCCCGATCACCGATCGCATGGATCGCAGCTTGGTGCCCGGCCCGCGCGGCAGCAGCAAGGAGGTTGGATATTTCCTCGTCGGTGTAGTTCAGGATCCCATTTCCGCCCGAGGGATACGCTTCTGTGACCGCCGCGGTCCCCGCGCCGATCGAACCGTCTGTAAAGACCTTCACCCCCAAGAATCGGAGCCACTGATCATTCTCATACCCCGCGATCCCCTCAATCTCGGAGGGGGAACCGACCGTCTGGTAGACGCCGATCCGGAGGAGATCCCTCCCCCGCCGCTCGAACAGGATCGGGACGCGCCAGGCCTTGGTCATCGTGTGGACCGAAGTCACCCCCAACCGATGGCAGAGCCGGGCCGCTCCAGAAAGGGCCTCTGCAAGGGTACTGGGATCCGGCTCGATCCGTTCGAGGAGCGTCCATGCCGCCTCCTCGCGGAGTATCCCCCATTCCGGATCGAACAGATCCGAACCGTGGTCGGGAACGATGGAGGAAGCCGCCCGGAGCCCAACGCGGTTCAGGACTATCATATGGCCGTCCATCCGGACGGCGCCGAGTGGAGAATCCGGGGCGACCCGGTCGAGTTCGCCCCTCGTCAGGTAGCGGCGCTCACCCCACCGGCTCTCATCCCACCCCTCGCCGATCACCCACTCGCCCTCCCCGCGCGACTTCACCGCCTCCCTCAAGGCGGCGAGCGTCTCATCGCGGGAGAGGCCGGAAAGATCGACCCGCCAACCGATCTCACGAAGGCCGGCGTCGAACAGATGAACGTGCGCATCGATGAACCCGGGGAGGACCGGCCGGCCTTCAAGGTCGATCGTCTCCGTCCCCTCACCGGCAAGGGCTCCGATCTCATCGCTTCTGGCGACAGCGAGGATTCGATCGCCCCTTATGGCGATCGAATCGGCCTCCCTCGCCGGGAAGACGATCCCGTTCGTCAGGATTAGATCCGCTTTCATTCCCACCCGGTCGCGCTCCTTATACCGGCTTCACCCGGCGGATCGTATCCGTTCCCCTCACTTTTGAATCGCAAGCCCAGCGATCTTCGTGCCAGGGAATTCTGTGATCTTTTCTCCTGTCTTCATCCCGGTGGCCGGATCGATCTGCACGATCTCGTGGTGATAGACGTCCGCAACCCACAACAATCCATCGTACCACGCGATCGCCGAGACCGGGAAGACCGATGGATCAAGTTCTACAGGGTCGCCGGTCACCTTGAGCTGAACCCCAGAGAAGATACTTGTAGGAGGGACGATCTCGATCTCGTACAGGCGCTTCGTCTCCCCCTCCAGGTACCAGAGGGAGCCGGCCGGTCCGGGCTCCTCCGCCCAGTCCAATCCCTGCGGGTCGTGGAGGAACGGCTCGTTCCCCACCTGCTGGGAGGCGTGGAAGTAGTTCGTCCCGAACGAGCCGAGGACCTGAAAGCTCGTCGGGTTGAGCTCGTAGATCTTCCCGGAGAGGCCGTCGACGTGCCAGACGCGCTCGGGATCATCCGCCCCGTAGGTCAGCTGGAGCGGATTTTGGGCCGGGGCGGAACGCTCGGCGACAACCGCCCCCGTTTCGGGATCGACCCGGAAGATTCGTTGGAACCCATCACCTTGACAGACGACGTAAAGCGACCACTCCCCGTTGAACAGAGCGGGAGCGATACCGCGCGGCCGCGAGGCCGGAGCGGCAAACGACGCGATCTCGTTCCCCTCCATGTCAAGCTTGTAGATCCGGTCGAGGTTCTCGTCCGTGATCCAAACAGCCGGGCCGACTTCGATCGTCACCGAGTCGGTGCTCGTCCGGCCGGAGGCATCGCGGACGGTCAACGTGAGCGTGTAGCTCCCTGCGTGCTCGTACGTGTAGGAGCCGCCCTCCCCGTACCATTCATCCCCAGTCCCGAACGTCCAGTGATAAGTGTCGATCCCACCTGAACCGCTCGATGAAGATCCATCGAATTCGACCGTAAATGGGACGATCCCCGAACTTCCGTTAAGCTCGATTACCGCGTTCGTACTCGGAAAGAGGACGCACCCGAAGAAGCTAAGAGGCAAAAGGAGCACGGCCACCGCCAGCCAACCGGTGAAGCAGATCCTTCTCATATTTCGAAATCCCCCTTTTAATCCGGATTGTACCACGCGCTGAAAACGAAGGGAGGCGCTTTGCTGATATCTAATTCAGAAAAGGATTAATCCTTAGTCATCTCCATATCTTTTCCATTTAAATCCCCGGCGATTACCATGGACATCTCCCGTACTTCTAGTACCCTATCCCCAGTTAACGATGCGGATAAAAGGTAAATTGACATCTAGAAACGAAACTATTTACGGAAAAGAGAGGGGGTGAACACATGGCCAAGAAGGAGATCTTGGATAAGCTGTCGATCTACATCCCGCAGAAGAAGATGGAGAAAAAGCCGGTCGAGAGGCTTATCCGTCTCGGTGAGAAACTTGACCGCTCGGTCAACTACCTCGTAGTCGACGCGATCCTCAAGTACCTCGACCGCGAGGAGAAGAAGCTTTAATGACCGATAGATGCCATATATGAAGCGGGAAGCCCGATCCGTCGGCTTCCCGCTTTCTTATCCGAAAGACGCAGCGAAAGCGGGGGCTCGGGCGATGCGCTCACGCTTCCCAGGGCGACCTGCGTCAGATGCGGATCATCCTCGCCGGGGCCGCTTTCACCGCGTCTACAAGGAGGTGCTGTACTCCGTTCATCGACACCACCCGGAGAGCGGCCGATGAACGTAATCCGGGTCACCTAACCCTCCCTATCGAACGGCCCTTCGGGCGGGGTGGCGACCCCATCGATCACCACGTGGGCGCCAAACGCGCACCGAACAGAGGGACCGCTGTCCTTGAACGTTACCCTTTGCAACCCCCTCCCCGTATAATCGATCCCCAATGAAGATACGTGCAGAAATCGAGGACCGCATCCTCGCAGGCCCCTTCCCGCCGGGGTTTCCAAGGACCGCTGTGTTCCCCGACTATGAGGGATTCGGCATCACCGCTATCCCGTCCTTAATCGAACGGATCCTCGGCCTCGCCGAGGAAGGAGGCCCCCTCGACGAGGCGATCGGCCCGCTCGAATCCGAGCGTGTGATCCTCCTCATCCTCGACGGGCTCGGCTACCGTAAGTTATCGGAGCTGTTCGCCGGCGACCATGATCTCGCCCTGAAAGAACTGGGGGAGAGGGGGAGCTTCATCCCGATCACCTCGGTCTTCCCAGCGACGACCGCCGCGGCGCTGACCACTTACAGCACCGGCCTCCCCCCGGCCGGCCACGGGATCATCGGCTACCGGCTCTATCTCCGCGAGACGGGGGCGATCACCAACATGATCCACCTCTCCCTCGTCGGAACGGGGAACGACGACACGGCGATCGCAGCCGGCCTCGACCCCGATAAGCTGCTCCGGCAACCGACCCTCTACGAGAGGCTCGGCTCCCGCGGTGTGGCCACCCACACCCTCCTCCCCCGTCAGATATCGAAGAGCGGCCTATCGAAGATCTTCTATCGGGGATCGACAGCGATCCATCCGACCATCAGCTTCCCCGACATGCTCGTCACCGCTCGGGGAATCCTTGCGCGCGCCGGTGGACCGACGTTCCTTACCCTGTACTGGCCGAGCCTCGACGGGGTGGCGCACGCACGCGGACCGGATAGCGATGCTTACCTCGCCGAGGTGCTGAGCATCGATGGTGCCATCCGCCGCGAGCTCGTCGGCCGTATCGAGCGGACCCTCATCGTCGTCTCCTCGGATCACGGGTTCGTCCCGATGGAAAAGTCCGATTATTTGAGCCTCTCCTCC
>QMQL01000062.1 GCA_003650505.1 Candidatus Acetothermia bacterium
CTCCCTACCATTTCCTTGACCATCGCTTCCTCCTCGGTGCCGACTTATGCCGGCCTTTGTTTGTTTCGCCGAAGATGGCGGCGATGGTCGTTTTCTTCAACCCCTCCCTTCACCGACCAACCAATACACCACGTCCCTGGACTCTAACGAAGGAAAACAGGTGAATGCGGGGATTACATTCTTCTACTACGAGGATATCGCGTTGGCAGCCAAGTTCTATACCGAGGTTATGGGCTTTAAGATGATCGATGACCAAGGTTGGGCAAAGATCTTTCAGATAAATGGCAGCGCTTTCATGGGTGTGGTGGACGGCAAGAAGGGGTTATGTCGTGTTCAGGATGAGAATGCGGTTCTCCTCACTCTTGTGGTAGATGATGTCGATGAATGGTATACGTACCTCAAGGACCAGGGGGCCGCCCTTGTGACCAAAGTGCAGGGAAAGGAAGACATCCAAATACGCTGCTTCTTTTTGCGGGATCCTGGTGGCTACGCCTTGGAGGTTCAGCAGTTCCTACACCCCGAGGTCGCGCAGGCATTCTGCGGCTAGACACGGTCATTCCAGATCCGCACCTTCTCCCGTGTCGCTTCTTGAAGCAACGGGCATCCGTTCACCAAGAGGCAACTCAGACGCGGGAGCCTTGGCGCTCCCCGTTTGGATGGGCTGTCTCTCAGTGCGTTGCAGCTAGCGAGGGCCGACTCCCCGGCCGATAGGCGGGTAGTCCCTGGGCACACATCGGGCAGGCCTCTGGTTCGTAGATTGGGAAGGTGAGGGTAATGAGTGAGCAGATCGGTATCTCGGTCACCTCGTGCGTCGAGGAGCGATCCACGATCGCTAACACACCCACGGGTGTGGCCCCGCAGTCGGCGAGGATCTCTAACACTTCGTGAGTCGTACGACCGGTCGTGATCACGTCCTCCACGATCAACACCCGCTCATCGGCTTGAAGGGTGAAACCCCGCCGCAGGCACAGTTTTCCATCGACTCCCCGCTCGGGGAAGAGGAAGGGCCGATCGAGTGCCCGTGCCACCTCGTAACCGATTAATATCCCCCCCAGGGGGGGTGAGATCACCCGATCCACTTCCGTGTCGATGCGAGCTGCGAGTTCCCGCCCCAAAAGCTCGGCTCGTCGAGGAGTTTCTAGAACCTTCGCGCATTGAATGTATCGCCCCGCATGTTTTCCCGACGACAGAATGAAGTGCCCGTCTAGCACCGCTCCGGTTTCGTACAACAGTTTTAAGAGTTTCTTCTCAGTGAGCACAACCACGCACCTCCTTCCAATTTGTGATTTTTTGCTCTTCCATAAATCGACCCAGCCCCTGCACGATGTCGATCGCCCGGGTTGGGTCAATGAAATTCGCTGTTCCGACCTGAACCGCCGTGGCACCGGCCATGATGAACGCCACTGCATCCTGCCAAGTCGTGATCCCTCCTATCCCGATAAGAGGGATCTTGAGTACAGAGGCGAGCTCATACACGATGCGCAAGGCGATCGGCCGGATCGCGGGGCCGGAGAGGCCAGCAGATACCCTCTCAAACACCGGCTTGCCTGTTTCAATGTCGATCGCCATCGCGCGGAACGTGTTGACCGCGCACACGGCGTCTGCTCCTTCTTCCTCCACTGCTTGTGCTACCTCAAGGCCGGCATCGGGTGGCAGCTTGACCCAAAGCGGCTTTTCGCACACCTTGCGCGCCGCGCGCACGACGCGCCGGGCCGACTCAGCCCGTTGGCCAACCATCTCCCCGGGCACGTTGGGACAGGAGAGGTTCAGTTCGATGGCATCGACCGCTGAGTCGGAGAGGCGCTTCACCCCCTTGGCATACGCCGCTTCTGTCTCGCCCCAGACATTGGCGATGGTGACGATCCCCCTCGCTTTCATCCTTGGGAGTTCCTGACGGAGGAAGGTGTCGATCCCGGGATTCTCAAGACCGATCGAATTGAGCAGACCGCAAGGGGTCTCCCAAAGTCGGGGTGGGAGGCTGCCTTCCCGAGGATAAAGGGTCAGCCCCTTGGTACAAACAGCACCTAAACGGGAGACATCATATATCTCCCCGTACTCCTCACCAAACCCGAAGGTTCCCGCTGCCGCGATGACCGGGTTCTTCAGGGTGAGCTCCCCCAGACAAACCGAAAGATCAGCCGTCCCAGATCACCTCCCGAGCGTGAAACACCGGGCCATCTCGGCATACCCGGCAGATGCCTCTGGTTGTCCTAACGGCACACCCAAGACAGGCTCCAATCCCACAGGCCATCCTCTCTTCCAACGAGACGAACAACGGTACCTTTGCCTTCTTGCAAGCCCTGCTCAACGATGCGAGCATTGCTTGCGGACCACAGGCATAACAAGCATCGTAGCCGGATGGGTCAAAAATATTGCTGACGAGACCCCTCTGTCCCCCTTCTCCTGTCTCCGAGGCGACGACAAGCCGCTCCGCCACCTGTTTGAACTCGTCGATTAGGAAGGGCTTGTTGCGGAAGCCCAGGTAAAGGTCTACGTCGCCGAACACCTTTGCCGTATGGAGGAGGCTAGCGACTCCTGAACCGCCTCCGATCAGGGCGACCCGGCCGGGTCTTCGCTCCCATCCATTTCCCAGTGGACCGAGGAGTAAGATGCGATCGCCCGAGTGAAGTTGGCTGAGAAGCTCTGTCCCACGTCCACGAATTCTGTATAGGAACGCAATCCATTCCTCCGATCGATCAAAGACACTCATCGGCCGCGCCAGCAGGGGATCAAGCCCCCAGGCACGCAACATGTAGAATTGAGCTGGCTTTCCCGAATACGTGCCCTTAAGGACCATTTTGAAGAGGCCAGGAGCAACTTCCTCATTTGTGAGCACAGGGGCACTACGAACCGCTAATTCAGCCATCGAAGAATCTCCTCCTGCATCCTAATCACCGCCTCCCGTGCGTACTCTGCATACCGCTTCTCGCCGTCCGGCTTCCCGCGATAGGCAGCGAGGATGGAGCGGGAGGCGTTGACCACAGCGCCGTTTCTATCCATGAACGCCGGGGCAACGTCCCGTCCACCGCCTCCTTGAGCTCCGTAACCAGGGACCAGGAGGAAGAGGCTTGGGTAAGCCGCTCTGATCTCAGCGAGCTCATGGGGATGGGTCGCTCCGACCACGGCGCCTACAAGGCTGTAGCCGTGCTCCCCGCGATACTCCTCCCCCCAGCGAGCAACCTGCTCGGCGAGGTGACGGTAGAGCGGACGATCCCCGCTTCGCAGGTCCTGAACGTCACTTGCAGAGGGGTTTGATGTCTTGATCAACACGAACAACCCTTTGTCCCCCTTCTGAAGGTACGGTACGTAAGGGGTGATCACATCGGAGCCCATATACGGATTCACGGTGACGAAGTCGACCTCAAAGTCCCCGGAGAAATGCGCTTGTGCATACTTCGCTCCAGTGGACGCGATGTCGCCCCGTTTCACATCCCCGATTACAAGTGCACCCTGCCTTCGTAGCTCTGCGATGGTGTCGCGGTAGGCCGAAAGGCCGTTCACACCAAGCGCTTCGTAGTGGGCGACCTGCACCTTGTAGCACGCGACAAGATCCTGTGTTGCGTTAATGATCTCGCGATTGAATGTAAGGATCGCCTCTGGAAGGGACGATCTTGCGCAAAACGGCTCAGGAAGGATCTCAGATGAGGTATCAAGGCCGACACAGACCGGCCCCCGTTCTGCCACCGCGTCAAACAGCCGGTCGATGATCATGAGGTAGGCTCCTGTAGCACGGTTTCTCCCTTGGAGAAACAGGTTTCCATCTTTCTGCAAGAGGATGTTTCAGCGGCTATTACATCGTCCCCAGTTCCAGGATCATTGCCATAAAGCGCGATGGAAGGGTCAAAGAACCATCGGTTGATCGACCATACCAGCCTTGGGGGTTCGATTAAGGGATAGCGGCCTTCTTTCGCCCGCTCATTGGCAAGGAGGGAACTAACAGAGCAGGCGTTGGGAGAAGATGGGGGTACGGAAGCAAAAAAAAACCGGTCGCTTGAGCCGGCCGCGTTCTTCAGTGCCCTCATCTTGAAATTTAATTATAGCCGATCATTGGTCAGGGGGCAAATCTACGTCTGCGATCTATCGTGGAGACGGAAGCGTATCCTTTATTTCTATTTCTGCGGGCTTGCTCAGTGCTGTTACTCCCACTCGATGGTGGCAGGGGGTTTACTGGTGATGTCGTAGACCACGCGGCCGATCTCGGGGACCAACCGGGTGATCCTGGAAGCGACGGCATCCAGGAAATCCATAGGAAGCTGGGCCCAATCCGCGGTCATCCCGTCTGTGCTGGTCACCGCACGCAGGGCGAGCACGTATCCGTAGCGTCGTTCATCCCCGCTAACCCCAACACTCCGCACCGGGGTCAAGACCGCGAGCGCCTGCCAGACCTCGTGATAGAGTCCCCATTCTTTAAGGGTACTGATAAAAACCGCGTCTGCTCGGCGTAGGATGTGCAGTCGCTTGGGAGTCACCTCGCCTAAGATACGGATAGCGAGTCCAGGACCAGGGAAGGGATGCCGGAGGCGGATCTCATCCGGTAGCTCAAGGAGTTGGGCGAGCTTTCGCACTTCATCCTTGAACAGATCTCGGAAGGGCTCAAGGAGCATGAAGTTAAATGTTTCAGGGAGCCCTCCTACATTATGATGGCTTTTGATCATCGCCGCCCCTTTGCTCCCTGCCGATTCGATCACGTCGGGGTAGAGTGTCCCCTGGGCGAGGAGGTCAAACGGTCCCAGTTCTCTTGCTTTTTCCTCAAAGACCGCGATGAACTCGCCTCCAATCGTTTTGCGCTTTTTTTCGGGATCAGCGATACCCTTAAGCGCACAGAGGAACCGATCGGCCGCATCGACGCTCACCAGGTTGACCCCCAGATTCCGCAGTGTACGCTCCACTTCCTCACGCTCTCCGAGACGCAACAGGCCGTGATCGACGAAGATCGCCGTATGATCCACGCCGGCTCTGGCCAGGAGCAGTGCAAGGGTTGAGGAATCCACTCCCCCAGAGGCGGCGAGCAGTACGCGCTTATCTCCAGCGCGGTTGCGCACCTCGTGAAGCAGAAGATTAAGCGTGTGCTTGGGAGTCCGGTCGCGAGGCACGCCCGCGATATGGAGAAAGTTCTCCAAGACCCTCAGCCCTTGCGGAGTGTGGACGACCTCAGGGTGGAACTGCACGCCGAAGATGCGCTCATCTGCGGATTGCACTGCCACGACAGGGTTCTCCGCAGATTTGGCCACTACGTGCCAGCCAGGGGGTAACGCGCTTACACTGTCGGCATGGCTCATCCAAACCTGAACATCTCCGCTCAAGCCGGCAAAGAGTGGCCCTTCGTAACAGACGAGGTGGGCCCGGCCGTACTCGCGCTGATCGGCTCGCTCTACCTGGCCCCCGAAATGGTAGACCAAGTAATGCATACCATAGCAGATCCCAAGCAGCGGTAGGCCGAGCTCGAAGATCCGTGGATCGGGGCGCGGTCCCGCTGGATCGAAGACCGATGCGGGTCCTCCAGAGAGAATGATCGCCTTGGGTTGGTGATCCTCGATCTCCTTAACCGTGGCGGTCCCGGTAAGCATCACTGAGTAGGCGTGGAGCTCCCGGATCCGCCGGGCTATCAGCTGGGTGTACTGCGAACCGAAATCAAGAATAACAACGCTCATCCGGTCCCTGCTGCCCCGTCGCCGAAGACGATCTCCCCGCTTTCGGGATCCATCCGGACCACCGAGATAAGGGTGACGATAGGCACGCCGTATCGAGCGAGCGAGCGCCGCCCTTCTCCGAATTCCTTGGCGA
>QMQL01000063.1 GCA_003650505.1 Candidatus Acetothermia bacterium
CCTCATCCGCACCCTCCTCAACTCCGGGTGATGCTGGAAAGTATGCCCGCCCCCGATTGTCGATCAAGCCTGAGGGCAGGGCAAACCGTTGAAAACGGCCGTCCGGTCGGATACCGTACGAGAATCTCGCACGAAGGGGTAATGGTAGTGAAGGGGATCCTGATCATCGCCGACGGCCTCGGCGGGAGGCCGACCGACATCGCAGGCGAGACGTGCCTCGAGGCGGCGGCGACGCCGAACCTCGATCGGCTCGCCGAACGGGGGGCGATCGGCCTCGTCGATCCGATCGGACCCGGTATCCGGCCGGGGAGCGACACCGCCCACCTCTCCCTCCTCGGATACGACCCGTACGAGGTCTACACCGGCCGCGGTGTCTTCGAGTGCCTCGGGGTCGGCCTGGACGTCCAGGAGGGGGACGTCTGCTTCCGGGCCAACTTCGCCAGCGTCGAGGAAGTCGATGGGAAGCTCCGGGTCACCGACCGCCGCGCCGGGAGGATCGAGACCGGTCAGGAGGAACTCGAGGCGGCGCTGAGCGAGATCGAGCTTACCGATATCGCTGGGGTGAAGGCCTACTTCCGCGCCAGCACCGAGCATCGGGGCGCCCTCCTCCTCCGGGGAGAGGGATTATCACCCCGGATCAGCGAGACCGACCCGCACGAGGCGGGCGTGCCGATCAGCCGCTCGGTCCCGCTCGATCCGGGCGACCCGGCGGCCGAACGGACGGCCACCGCGGTGAACGAGCTGACGAGGAAGAGCTACGAGGTCCTGAAAGACCTCGAGGTGAACCGGAGGCGGATCGCTGCGGGCAACCTGCCGGCGAACGTCGTCCTCCTACGGGGAAGCTCCCAACTCCCGCACCTCGAGCCGCTCTCCTCGATTTACGGTGTGCGCGGGGCGGTGATCGCAGGCGGGGCCCTCTACCGCGGGATCGCGCTTGCCTGCGGGATGGAAGTGATCCGGGTGGAAGGGGCGACCGGCGGGCTCGACACCGACCTCTCGGGGAAGGCGGCCGCGGCCCTCTCCGCCCTTGAGCGGTTCGACTACGTCTTCGTCCACGTCAAGGGGCCGGACAACGCCGGACACGATGGGGACGCTCACGCGAAGCGGGCGTTCATCGAGCGGGTCGATCGCGAGCTGATCGGCCCGCTGGTGGGGCCGGTGGAAGAAGGGAGGATCCATCTCGCGTTCACCGGGGACCACACGACCCCGCCCGAGTTCGGCGATCATACCGACGAGCCGGTCCCGGTGCTGTTCGCCGGGAGGAACGTCATCCCCGATCAGGCGCGGCGGTTCGGTGAACGGGCCGCCGGAGGGGGAGGCCTCGGCCGGTTCTCCGGCCGGGTTCTCCCGATCCTCCTCGGCTACTGCGATTGGGGCCCGAAGTTCGGATCCTGATCCGACGAAAAAACCACTCGATGAAGAAACGGCCCGCGTTTTGATGGAGGGAAACGGAGGACGGATGAGAGAAAGCGATGTGATAACGATCAAGATCGACGGCCGGCCGATCGCCACGTCGGCGGGGAAGAGCGTCCTTCAGGTGGCGAAAGAGAACGGGATCAGGATCCCGACCCTCTGCCACCTCGACGGTCTGAGCGACGTCGGTGTCTGCCGGCTCTGCCTCGTCGAGATCGGGGGGAAGCTCGTGACTTCCTGCACGACACCAGTCGCAGATGGGATGGAGGTCCGGACTGACACCGAAGAGATCAGGCAGCACCGCCGTACGGTCCTCGAGCTGATCTTTGCCGAGGGGAACCACGTCTGCGCGTTCTGCCCATCGAACGGGAACTGCGAGCTTCAGGACCTCGCCTGCGAGCTCGGGATGGAGGAGGTCCGCGTCCCCTACTCCTACCCCCGCAACCGGATCGACGCGACCCATCCCCGGTTCCTGATTGATCGGGACCGCTGCGTGTTGTGTGGGAGGTGCGTCCGCGTCTGCGCCGAGGTGGAGGGGGCGCATACCTGGGACTTCGCCGAGCGAGGTAGATCGGTCCGTGTGATAACAGATCTCGATATCGACTGGGGAGATGCCGGGTCGTGCACGGACTGCGGGAAGTGCGTCGAGGTATGCCCGACCGGCGCGATCATCCGGAAAGGGGCTGCCACGGCCGAGATGGAGAAGGAGCCTGAGTTGGTCGCCGATCTCCTCGAAAGGAGGGGGGATGTCTAAGATCCGGCTCGCCACCGTCTGGCTGAGCGGGTGTTCCGGTTGCCACATGTCGCTCCTCGACATCGACGAGACGCTGATCGAGCTCGCCGATCGGTTCGAGCTGTGTAAGAGCCCGCTCACCGACATCAAGGAGTTCCCCGAGGAGGGAATAGACGTCACCCTGATCGAGGGGGCAGTGGCGAACGCGGAGCACGTCGAGATCGCCCGGAAGGCGCGTAAGGCCTCCAAGATCGTCGTCGCCCTCGGCGATTGTGCGGTGACCGGGAACGTCCCTGCCCTCCGGAACGGGATCCCTCCGGAGGAGCTGATCGAGGAGATCTACGGACCGGACGTCACGGTGAACGGGAACCTCCCCCACGAGGGTGTCCCCCGGCTCCTCGCCCGCGTCCGTCCGCTGAACGAAGTGATAGATGTCGACTATTTCATCCACGGCTGCCCGCCGCCGGCGGGGGTGATCGCCAAGGCGCTCGTCGCCCTCCTCGACGGGAGGGAGCCGCAGCTCGTCGGCAAGGATCTAAGATTCGGTTAGGGGGGAAGATGGAGCGAGAGATTCTGATCGAGCCGGTGACGAGGATCGAGGGACACGCCAAGATAACCGTCATCCTCGACCGGGACGGGAACGTCAGCGACGCTCGGTTTCACGTCACCGAGCTGCGCGGGTTCGAGAAGTTCTGCGAGGGGAGGACCCTGTGGGAGATGCCGAGCCTGACCGCTCGGATCTGCGGGATCTGCCCGGTCAGCCACATCCTCGCCTCGGCGAAGGCGGGCGATGCGATCCTCGCCGTTGCGATCCCGGAGGCGGCCGAGCTCCTCCGCCGGCTGATGAACCTCGGCCAGCTCGTCCAATCCCACGCCCTCAGCTTCTTCTACCTATCCGCCCCCGATCTCCTCCTCGGCTGGGATGCGGATCCGGAGGGGAGGAACGTCCTCGGCCTCGCCGGGAAGGAGCCGGAGCTCGTCCGGGCCGGGATAAGGCTCCGGGCGTTCGGGCAAGGGGTGATCGACCGGCTCGGCGGGAAGCGGATCCATCCGGCATGGGCCGTCCCCGGAGGGGTGAACCGACCGCTCTCCAAGGATGACCGCGCCTGGATGCTGGAGAACATCCCTGAGGCGAAAGGGACGATCCTAAAGACGCTCGATCTATTCAAATCGGCGTTCGACGCCACGGCGCGGTCGGCCCTGGGGGAGATCCCCACGATGTACATGGGGCTCGTCGGCGAGTCAGGGGAGTGGGAGCACTACTCGGGCTATCTTCGGATCGTCGGTCCCGAGGGTGAGATCGTCGTCGACCGCTACGATCCGGCCGGCTACCGGGAGGTCATAGCCGAGGCGTCCGAGGAGTGGACCTATCTCAAGTTCCCGTTCTACAGGCCTCTCGGCTATCCGGACGGGGTGTACCGGGTCGGGCCGCTCGGCCGGGTGAACGCCTGCGATCGGTTCGGTACCCCACTCGCCGATGCCGAGCTCGAGGAGTTCAGGGGGAAGACGGACCGCCGCTCGGGGAGGACGATCGACTATCACTACGCGCGGCTGATCGAGATCCTCGCCGCGATCGAGCGGATGGAGCGCCTCCTATCCGACGAGCGGATCCTCTCCCCGCACGTCCGCGCCGAGGCCGGGGTGAACCGGACGGAGGGGGTCGGGGTGCACGAGGCCCCGCGCGGGACGCTGTTCCACCGGTACGTCGTCGATGAAAACGGTCTTATCGAGGAGGCGGAGTTCATCGTGTCGACCGGACACAACAACCTGGCGATGAACGCGACGGTCCGTGAGATCGCCCGCTCATACATAAGTGAGGGTAAGGTCACAGAAGGAATCTTGAACCGGATCGAGGGGGGGATCCGCGCCTACGACCCCTGCCTATCTTGCTCGGTCCACGCCATCGGGCAGATGCCGCTTCGAGTTGACATCGTCGGCCCGGACGGGGAACTCGTCCGGAGGATCGTCCGTGACAGCCAGTAGGAGGAGGGGATGCAACTCGTGATCGGAATAGGAAACAGGATCCGCCAGGACGACGGGATCGGCCCGCTCCTCGTCGAATCGCTGGAGCGTTCCGAAGGGGTGGAGGCGATCGCCGTCCATCAACTGACCCCGGAGCTCGCCGAGCGACTCGGCCGGGCGGGGAGGGTTCTGTTCGTCGATGCTTCGATTGAAGAGGGTTCGGTCAGCCTCGACCGCGTCGATCCAGCGGAGCCCAGAGGGCTCGGGCATTCCCTCAGCCCATCCGGTCTCCTCTTCCTGACGGAGAAGCTCTACGGAGGGGCGCCGGAAGGTTGGGCCCTTAGCATCCCCGGCACGTCGTTCGGGCTCGGGGAGGAACTGAGCGATCAGGCACAGTCCCGCCTCCCCGAGGCGCGGGCTCTCATCGGCGCATGGCTGAAGGAAGGGGAGGGGAGCGATGGCTGATCTTTCCGGAATCCTGGCGAAGTATCCGCGCTCGGCCGAGTGCCTCCTCGACATCCTCCATGAGATCCAGGATGCCGAGCCGGGAAACTACCTGAGCGAAGGGGCTCTCACCGCCGTGGCGGAGCACGTTCGGATCCCGCTCTCCCGCGTGCTCAGCACCGCCTCGTTCTATTCCATGTTCAGCCTGAAGCCGCGGGGGAGGCACATAATCAGGGTCTGCGAGTCCCCGCCCTGTCTCCTCGCCGGAGGCGAACGGCTGATCGCATACCTGAAGGAGAAACTCGGGGTGGAGGTCGGAGGGACGAGCGAGGACGGATCGTTCACCCTCGAGACGACCGCCTGTCTTGGCGCATGCAGCGGGGCGCCGGCGGTGATGATCGACGAGAAAGTGCACGAGGGCGTGACCGAGGAGCGGCTCGGCCGGATCATCGATGAACTAAGGGGGAAAGATGCCATCTGAGACCCGCATCGTCCTTGAGAACGTGGGCCGGATCGATCCGGAGAGTCTCGAACAGGCGACCTCCGCCGGGGCGTACACCGCCCTGCGGAAGGTGATCGAGGAGGGGATCCCGCCCGAGAGGGTGGTCGAGGAGGTCGATCGCTCCGGGCTCCGCGGGAGGGGCGGGGCCGGCTTTCCGACCGGGAAGAAGTGGTCGCTCCTCGCCCCGGGAGACGAGAAGTACCTGATCTGCAACGCCGACGAGGGCGAGCCGGGGACGTTCAAGGACCGGCTGATCATGGAAGGGGATCCGCACCGGCTGATCGAGGGGATGATCCTCGCCGGATACGCGATCGGTGCGGAGAAGGGATACATCTACATCCGCGGCGAGTACACGGAGCCGATCGAGCGGATGGAAAGGGCGATCCTCGCCGCGCGGGAGGCCGGTCTCCTCGGAGGGGGGATCCTCGGATCCTCTATCTCGTTCGATATCGAGGTCAAGCGTGGGGCCGGCTCGTACGTATGCGGCGAGGAGACGGCGATGATCGAATCGATCGAGGGGAAACGCGGCTACCCCCGGCTGAAGCCGCCCTATCCCGGATCCGCCGGGTTATGGGGAAAGCCGACGGTGGTCAACAACGTGGAGACCCTCGCCAACGTCCCCCCGATTGTGAACCGGGGAGCCGCTTGGTTCCGCTCCTTCGGGACCGAG
>QMQL01000064.1 GCA_003650505.1 Candidatus Acetothermia bacterium
GGCGGGGATGAGCGGCCTCGCCTCGGTCTTCCTCGAACAGGGGGCCTCGATCTCCGGTTCCGACCTGAGGGAGAACCGGGAGATCGAGTCGCTCCGCCGTGCCGGTGCAGCGATCCACCTCGGCCACGCTCCCGAACACGTCAAGGCTCCCCTCGACGGAGTTATCGTCTCCTCAGCGGTCGGAGCGGACAACGTGGAGGTCCGCGTAGCGAAGGAGATGGAGATCCCGGTCGTCTTCCGGCTCCACGCCCTGAACTGGATCCTGCAGCGATACAAGAGCATCGGGGTGGCTGGGACGCACGGGAAGACGACGACGTCGACGATGATCGCGACAATCCTCCAGGGAATGCGGCGCGATCCCGGCTTCCTGATCGGGGCTCCCTCCTCCGGCCTCGGCGGTAGGGCGCGTCTGGGGAGAGGGGAGTGGTTCGTCGCCGAGATCGACGAGAGCGACGGCCTGTTCGTCGGCATCCGGCCGACGATCGCCGTCGTGACGAACGTGGGGGTCGATCACCTGACGACATTCGGGAGTCCGAGCGCGATCGAGGCGGCGTTCCGCCGTTACGTGTCCGAGGCCGATCGGGTCGTCCTCGACGTCGATCGGGAGAACACGCGGAGGTTGGCGGCCGACAATCCGACCGCCTTCACGGTTGGGATCGATTCTCCGGCCGAGCTCCGCGCGGCGAGGATCGAATACGATCGGTTCACGACGAGCTTCGATCTGGTCCACAACGGGATACCGGTCGATCGCGTCTTCCTCCCCGCCCCTGGTAAGCACAACGTCCGGAACGCCCTCTGCGCTCTGGGTGCCGCCTTCCTCGCCGGTATCGATCTGTCGGAGGCGGCCAGGGCCCTTTCCCGGTTCACCCTCCCACATAGACGGTTCCAACTGATGGAGGAGAACGGTGTCACCGTGGTCGATGACTATGCGCATCTTCCGGAGGAGGTGGCGGCGACCCTGAGGGCGATCAGGACGGGATGGCCGGGCCGGCGGATCGTCGCGGTCTTCCAACCGCACCGCTACACCCGGACGCGGGATGTCGGCGCGGAATTCGGGAGCGCGTTCTCGGGGGCGGATCTCGCCGTCGTCACCGGGATCTATCCTGCGGACGAGCGGCCGATCCCCCATGTCTCCTCGGAATTGATCGTCCACGCGATCGCCGAGAAGGCGGGGATCGAGGTCCACTCCATCCCCGACAAGGAGGGGGTCTTCTCCTTCCTGATGGAACGGATCGAGCCTGGGGACTTCATCATCAGCTTCGGCGCCGGCGACATCTGGACGGTCACGGAGGGGCTGTCCACGTTCTTGAAGGAGGGCCGGTTTCGGGTAAGGTAATCCGCGGGATCCCGGTAATGGCCTGCTTTCCGAGCCCCCCGTTCGGCTAGTAAGAGATAAGGTATCCGAGAAACCTGTCCATGTTAATTGCGGGGATCGGCGGCGCGCGGGGGGCTGAGATGTGCAAGTCAATTGACATTCCCTGCTAAAAGGTGTATAACAGAACTCGCATTTCGCTCGATCTAGAGTGAGGTCATTGACGGGTGAAGGAGGGGAAATCCAGGCACCGAGCTGTTTTCTGGGGGGTAACTGTAGGGGGGGTTCTTATAACTGCTGCTGTCATCTCGCTGTATACACCGGGGCTACGCCTCCTTGATCTTAGGGAGATCGTCGTCGCCGGTAACCGTTACACCTCCGCGGCCGAGGTCGCAACGGCGGCCGGTCTGAGAGCGGGGGTATCGTTGCTCGCGATCTCGCCCCGCAGCGTCTCGGATCGCGTCGGCACTCTCCCGTGGGTCAAAGCGGCCATGGTCCGCCGGATCTACCCCCATCGCCTCTCGATCAGGGTCGAAGAGCGCATTCCGGTGGCGGCCGTTCTCCTCGAAGGGGGGGAGGCCCTGACCATCGGCGATGGCGGGGTTATCGTGGAGGCGGGCGAACGACCCGACCTTCCCCGAGTTGACGGCGCTGCCCTCTCCGGCGATCGACCGGGTGGGTATCTCCTCGATCGACGGGTGATAGACCTGATCGATTCCCTCGCTTTTGATACGCGTCTTCGCGGTGTCGATATCCGCAGGATCGATGTCTCCGATCCAGCTTCGGTCGTCCTCTATGCCGCTGACGGTCCCAGGATCCTCCTCGGCGGGTTGGAGGGGATCGCGGCCCGCCTCGACGAGCTCGCGGCCCTCTCTCGGACGATCGATCTGGGAAGTTACGAATCAATCGACCTAAGGTTCAAGGGGGAGGCGACGCTTGTGCGCCGGTAAGGCGGTGAACAGATGAGAAAAGAGAGGATAGTCGTTGGGCTCGACGTGGGGACGACCAAGGTGGTCGCCCTTGTCGGTAACGTGGTCGATGGGATGATCGAGATCATCGGGATGGGAAGGGCGGACTCGCATGGCTTGGAGAAGGGGGTCGTCGTCGACATCGGACGGACGATCACATCGATCCGGAAGGCCGTCGAGGAAGCGGAGAACATGGCCGACGTGAAGATCGATTCCGTCTACGTTGGAATCGCGGGGAAGCACATCACCTCGATCAACAACAGCGGGACGGTCTCGATCAACAGGCCGGATCGGATCATCGCTGAGGAGGACGTCCGGCGTGTTGTTGAGACGGCGCAGGCGATCCAGATCCCGCCGGAGAGCGAGATGATCCACGTCATCCCGCGGCAGTACATTGTCGATGGCCAGGACGGGATCACCGATCCGGTCGGGATGACCGGGACGCGTCTCGAGGTCGACGTCCACATCGTCACCGGTGCGATCACGGCGGTGCATAACCTCGTCCGCTGCGTGGAGACGCTCGGGATCAGGATCAACCAGATCGTCCTCGAGCCGCTCGCCTCTTCGATGGCCGTCCTCTCCTCGGCGGAGAAGGAGCTCGGCGTAATCCTGATGGACATCGGCGGGGGGACGACCGACATCTCCGTCTTCCGCGGCGGCGACATCTGGTTCTCCAAGGTGATCCCGATCGCCGGCGAGCACATCACCAACGACATCACCGTCGGGCTCCAGACCCCGATCGAAGAGGCAGAGCTCGTCAAGAAGCAGTATGGGACAGCGCTCGTCGATTCGGTCTCCGAAGACGACAAGATCGAGGTGGCGACGATCGGCGGGGACGAGAAGAAGCTCGTCTCCAGGAAGAAGCTCGCCAAGATCATCGAGCCGCGGGTGGAGGAGCTCCTCGACCTCGCCATGCAGGAGGTGGAGGACGCCGGCTACCGGGACCTCGTCCCGGCCGGGTTAGTCCTCACCGGCGGGACCTCCCTCCTCACCGGGCTCGCCGAGTTCGCATCCCAGCGCTACGATATCCCGGTCAGGCGGGGGAAGATGCCGCAGGGGATCCACGGGCTCCGCGACATCGTCGAGTCGCCGATATACGCCACGTCGATCGGGCTCCTCCGCTACGCTGTCGAGACGAAGGACTTCAAGAAGCCGGAGTTCGCCGGGCCGAAGCGCGGCTCGATCATCGGGAAGCTGTTCGAATGGTTGAACCGATTCTTCCGGGGGTAGCCGATGCTTGAGCAGATGAACCTCACACCTCCCGCCCGGCTGATGGTCCTCGGCGTGGGCGGTGGCGGAGGGAACGCCGTCGATCGGATGTACGACACCCGCGTCAGCGGGGTCGAGCTCGTCGCGATCAACACCGACGCCCAAGTCCTCGAGGTGGTCCGCTCTCATCGGACGCTGCAGATCGGCCGGAAGCTGACCGGCGGGCTCGGGGCTGGCGGGAACCCTGAGGTCGGGAAGGCGGCGGCCGAGGAGAGCCGGGAGGAGATCATCGACCTCCTTCAGGGCGTGGACATGGTGTTCATCACCGCCGGGATGGGCGGCGGGACGGGGACCGGCGCCGCTCCGGTGATCGCCGGCCTCGCCAAGGAGGCGGGGATCCTGACGACAGGGATCGTCACCCGCCCGTTCTCGTTCGAGGGGGTGGCGCGGGCCGAGAAGGCCGAGGCCGGGATCGCCCGTCTCTCCCAGGCGGTAGACGCCCTGATCTGCATATCGAACGACAAGCTCCTGAAGGTCGCCCCGCCTGACACCCCGATCACCCGGGCGTTCGAGATCGCCGATGAGGTCTTGAGACAAGGTGTTGAGGGGATATCCGATCTGATAACCGTCCCCGGGATGATCAACCTCGACTTCGCCGACATCGAGAGCGTGATGCGGAACGCCGGGACGGCGATGATGGGGATCGGCGAAGGCGAGGGCGAAGGGAAGACGAAGGAGGCGGCGCGGAACGCCATCTCCTCGCCGCTCCTCGACGGCTCGATCAGGGGCGCCCGGAAGGTGATCATGAACATCACCGGCGGGTCGGACCTCACCCTCGAAGAGGTGACCGAGGCCGCTTCCCTGATCCGCGAAGCGGTATCCGACAAGGCGGACATCATATTCGGCACGGCGATCCGCGACGGGATGGAGAAGGTCCGCCTGACCGTCATCGCCACCGGGTTTGCCGTCTCCTACGTCGGCGAAGACGAGGAGGGGACGCCCCTCTCCAACGAGACGATGCTCGCCAAGCTGGAGAAGGAGAGCCGCGCCGGTGCCGACGACTTCGACATCCCGACCTTCCTCCGTCGCGGCCGGAGGCGCGGCGAACCGGCCGAGCATCCGTGGGGGGAGCGGGAAGGGTAGACCGACCTCCCTTTGCCAGAGGTGGGGGTCGAACCCACACGACCCAGAGGGTCACGGGATTTTGAGTCCCGCGCGTCTGCCGATTCCGCCACTCTGGCGCTTGCCTGAAGAATGGTAGGCCCTCCCGTCGCTCCAGTCAACTGCCGATCCAGCGCTCTTTGAACCGCTGACGTCTTCTCCCCCGAGAGCGGGGGACTGTGGGAGATTAGTCCTACATCTGTCTGTTAAGAAACGGTGATCAAGTTACGGGAGAAATCATCTTTACAGTGAGGTCGGTCTGTTTTATATTCGTTTTGCCGAATAAGAAGATTAATAGGGTGCGTCGAGATGAGATGGTGTCTCGCCGTTCTCTTCTTGATCTTTGTTGAATTTTCAGTATATGGGCTCCAGCCGGTAGTAGTCGATGTTTCAATCCCCAACGTATCCATGAAGATAGGGGACGTCGTCACGGCGACGATCACCGTCCAGTCGGACTCAGCGACCTACACCCTCGGCACGGGGAGCGACATCGGAGGCTACTCCCTCGGTTCGCTGACCAAGCTCGATAGCACGACGTACACCGCTCAGTTCACGATAACCGAAGGCGGGACCGACTATGCGGCGACTGATGACATCCCAACGAATGTGACTTTGGCGGACGGTGGCCTCACGGACACGTGGAACACCCCGATCTCTCAGGACAGCGATCCGATCGATGCCAACCGGCCGGCAAAGCCGGCTGCCCCCGATCTCGCCGCTTCGAGCGACGAAGGGGCCTCAAGCAGCGATGATATCACCAACGACAACACCCCAACGTTCCAGGGCGGGGTGGGAGCGGCGGAA
>QMQL01000065.1 GCA_003650505.1 Candidatus Acetothermia bacterium
GACTTCGGCCATCTCGATCGGAACGCCGGTCTCCTCCCGGCACCGCTCGACCATCCTCTCCATCCGCCTCCGCCGCGCATCGGCCATCCGGGAGAGGAACAGGCCGAGCTCCCTCGATGATGGATCGACGAAGTACGCGAGGAGCTCGCCGCGGATCCCATCGAACTCGGTCTTGATCTCTACCCCGCTGATCACCTCGACCCCATCGATCGACTCAACGGGGAGGGAGAGGTCGGGGGAGAGGGTGTCGTGGTCGGTGACAGCGATGCAGGAGAAGGAGAGCCCCTTCGCGCGGCGGACGAGCTCGGGGATCGTCTGCATACCGTCCGACGCGGTCGTGTGAAGGTGAAGGTCGGCATAGCCGGCGGGCATACCGATCACCCCCCCATCCGCTCGGCCGCGGTCGCGACGTGCTCCATCAGGATGACGGTCGTCAACGGTCCGACCCCGCCCGGGACCGGGCTGAGCCATCCGGCGACCTCCGCCACCGATCCGGAATCGACGTCCCCGACCAAGCCGGAGGGGGTGGGATTCGTCCCGACGTCGACCACGACAGCGCCCGGCCGGATCATGTCCCCTTTGAGGAGGCCCGGGCTCCCGGCGGCGACGCAGACGATGTCGGCCTCCAGGGTCTTGGACCGGATATCCCGCGTCCGCGAATGACAGACCGTCACCGTGGCGTCGCGGTTGAGGAAGAGGAGGGCGAGCGGCCGGCCGACGACGAGGCTCCGGCCGATTATGACGACGTCCTTGCCGACAGGGTCGATCCCGTACCCGTCGAGGAGCGCGATCACCGCGGCCGCTGTCGCCGGGGGGAACGACGGCGCGCCGGCGACGAGGCGGCCGAGGGATCTTATCCCTCCGCCATCGACGTCCTTCTCCGGGGGGAGAAGGTCGCGGACCGCGGCTGGGTCGATACCCGGAGGGAGGGGGGCCTCGACCATGATCCCCGAGACGGCCGGGTCGGAAGCGAGGAGGTTCAGCTCCTTCAGTAGTCCCTCCCCGTCCGAAACGGAGATCCCCTCGACCGCTATCCCGACCCTGGCACCAACGCGTTCCTTGGCGCGGAAGTACACCCCCTCCTTCGCCCTTTCCCCCAAGAGGACGACAAGGCGGGGGACGATACCCCGGCTCTTCAGCCGGTTCACCCGTTCGGCGAGGCCCCCCTCGCGCTCCTTGGCCAGGTCCCTTCCGTCAAGCAACCTTGCGCTCACGCTCCTCCTTCCAGATCCGATCGAGTATCCCGTTCACGAATACGCGCGCCTGTTCCGTCCCGTATCTCTTGGCGAGCTCCACCGCCTGGTCGATCGCCACCTCAGGGGGGATATCATCGTCGTAGAGGAGCTCGTACACCCCGATCCGGAGGATGTTCCGATCGATCAGACCGAGCCGCTCGAACCGCCATCCGATCGTATGGGAGCCGATCATGGCATCGATCTCCTCCCGGCGCCCGAGGATCCCGGAGAAGACCCGCTCGATGTAGGAGCGTTGCTCACCCGGCTTGATTTCGGCGAGCATCTCCTCGAGGGGGGTGGCGATGAACTCGCGGCGATAGAGGGCGCTCAGCACGAACTCCCGCGCTTGGCTCCTTTGCATCAGGGGCGGAACAGGCGGGCGATCGCGTCCTTCATCCGGATGGCTATCTCCCGCCGCGATTCGAACAGCGAGCCGGCGATGTACCCGGCGACGCCGAATCCGAGGAGGATGAGGAAGGCCCGCCAGCCGCCGGCGAGAAGGAGGATCCCGGCGAGGATCCCGACCGCCGCGCCGATCAACTTAGGATCCGCCAGCTGCGTCATCCGCCGTCTCCCTTCCGCGGCCGCGGCTCCTGATGCTCTTGACGAGGACCGAGACCTCCCGGACCTCGACCCCTGTCCTCTCGGCGACATGTTGCATCAGTTCCCGCTGGATCGATTCGCCCACCTCGGTGACCCTCTGATCCGGGGAGAGGGTCATCCGGACGGTGATCCCGACCCCGTCTCTGTGGTGATCGAGCCGGACTCGGAACCGCTCGATCCCGATCTCGTCGCGGAGGATCCCGCTGATGAACTCCCGGATCGCATGAGGGGAGACCCCGATCCTCCCCCGCTCCCCTTCCCGGACGAAGAGGGAGGCGTCCAACCGCTCGTCGGCGATCGCGATCAGGAAGTGGACACCGGCGAGGGTGAGGAGGACGCCGATCAGGATCGTGATCGCCATCCCAGCACCCGTCCCGACCAGCGATGCCAGGTCGGGGAAGACCCCGCCACCAACCCCGACGATGATCATGAACACCCCGAGGCCGGCGGTGACCAGCAAGAAGATAAAATTCCCTAGGGCTCTGAAGTTTCGCATTCTTCCTCGTTCTCTTCCGGAGCCTCTTCCGGCTGGACAAGCCGCTGGACGTCGACGTTCACCGCGCTGACGCGGAGCCCGGTCATCCGCTCGATCTCCGTCTTTATCCGGGTCTGCACCTGCTTCGCCACCTTATGGATCGGGTGGCCATAGAGGACGGTGATCCGCACGGTGACGGTCACCACGTCCCCCTCCACCGTCGTGTCGACGTAGCGCTTCATCCCCTCGCCGCGGCGGAACGTGCTGTCCCCGCGTCGGAGGTTGGCGATCCCTTCGACCTCGGAGACAGCTATCCCGGCAATGGCGGTGACGACATCCTTGGAAATCCCGACGCTCCCCTTCTCTCCCTCTACCATATCGGCCTCCTCACTCCCCTTCGGCCTCGTGCGTGTGCGGGGGGACTACCTTCTTCACGTAGACGTCGACCCCGGAGACCGTGATCCCGGCCAGCCGCTCGATGTCCTGCTGGACGTTCCGCTGCACCCCCTGGGCGACCTCATGTACGGGATACCCGTATTCGACGGCGATCCGGAGCTCGAGCCGGACGGCCTCCTCGCTGAGCTCGGTCTTGATGTTCGGGGCGAGGTCCTCGCCGCCGAAGATGCTCTTCAGTCCACCGGAAGTCCCGCCGGAATGGGCAATCCCGCCCACCTTCTCCGCTGCGATCCGGGCGATCGCGCCGATCACGTCCTCCGCGATCGTGATCCGGCCGTCCTCATCGATTATTTCGACCTTCTTCTCGGCCATCGTTCCTCCTTATAATCGTTCCACGTAGGTCCCGGTCCGGGTGTCTACCTTCAACTTGTCGCCTTCCTTCACGAACAGCGGGACGCGGATGACGATCCCTGTCTCAAGGGTAGCCGGCTTCTCGACGTTGGAGACCGTATCTCCCTTCACCCCGGGCTCGGTATGGACCACAGTGAGCTCCACGAACGTGGGGAGATCGATCTTCACCAGTTCGCCGTTATAGTAGCGGCCGATCACGTTGCTCCCCTCGACCAGGAAGTCGACGCCTGAGCCGAGGACTTCCTTGCTGATCGGGAACTGATCGAACCTCTCGGTGTCCATGAACACATAGTCCGTCCCGTCGTGGTAGATGTACTGCAACTGGCGCGACTCGAGGAAGACCGACTCCGTGTTCTCCGCCCCCTTGAACGTCTCCGAGACGACCCTCCCGCTCGTCAGGTGGCGGAGCTTCGTCCGGGCGACTGCACCGCCGCGGCCCCGTTTCGAATGCTCGTAATCCACGATCTCGTAAAGCTCGCCGTTGTAGAGGATGGTCATCCCCTTACGCATCTCGCTGACCGAAAGCCCCATCCCCGTCACTCCTTCCTGTACGCTCTATCGCCAATCATATCCGAATCGGGCCTTCATCCGGATGGCCAGCGCCGATACCCGTCAGGCCAGCGGATGATCCGCAACCCCACCTTGGTGATCCCTTTGTCGATGATCCCCAGCCTCTCCGCCGCCCCTTTCGATAGGTCGATGATCCTCCCCTCGACGAACGGCCCGCGGTCGTTGATCCGGACGACGACGCTCCTCCCGGTCTCGAGATCGACGACGCGGACGATAGTCCCGAACGGGAGGGTCTTATGCGCAGCGGAGATCCCGTTCATATCGTATATCTCGCCGTTCGCCGTGTAGTTCCCGTCGAAACCCGGACCGTACCAGGAGGCGATCCCGACCTCGTAGTACGGCCCGAACAGGGAGTAGACCACCGCCAGGCCGACAACTGCGACACCGATCAAGAGATAGATGACCCATTCCTTCATACCATCGAGTATAGAGGCTCCGCCTCCGGATGCACAACCGCCCGGCTCATCCCCTGCCCCCGAGGGCCGAGGAGATCCGGTCGGCGAGTATGTGACTCAGGTTCGGAAGATAAAGGCCGATCCCGACGGCAGCCAGGATCCGCCATGGCGGAACCGAAGGGGCGATCCGAAGGCCGAGGAGGGAGAGGACGAATCCGATCATTCCGACAATCGCGGTCAGATAAAGGACGCGGCTGAACGGGCCGAGGAGGAGGCGATGCGACAGGCCGCGATGTCGGAAGAGGGACGCGTACGGGATCCAGAGCCAGCGCAAGATCCCCCACCGCCGGAACGCCCGGCTCCGGGAGAGGTCGAGGTCCGGGCTGAGGAAGAGCATGGAGAACACGTAACCGGCGATGAATCCGACGAGCTCCTGGTACGAGATCTCCCCCCGAGCGAGGAGATAGAAGCCGAACCCTCCCCAGCATACCAGACACCCCGCATCGATCCTCAGGTGGACCCTTCCCGACGGCACGGGCCAACTATCCATCAAAATCCGCTTCAGAACAAGCCAAACCGGTATTTGACGGACCCACCGGCCTCGGTTACAATGCATTAGCAAGCTCAAAGGTTAAGTGCTAACTACTCTGCGAAGGAGGAGATGCAGTATGACGATCAAGCCGTTGGGAAAGCGGATCCTGGCGAAGAAGCTCGAACCGGAGGAGCGGAAGACCCCGGGGGGGATCGTCCTCCCGGACAACGTGAAGAGTGAGAAGGTCGTCCGCGCCAAGGTCCTCGCCCTCGGAACCGACGAGAAATTCCCGGTGAAGGTGGGGGATGAGATCCTCGTCGGGAGCTATTCCGGGACGGAGATCGAGCAGGGGGAGGACAAGCTTCTGCTGGTGAAGGATTCGGACGTACTCGCTATCGTCGAAGAGTAAGAAGGGGGAATTGAAATGGCGAAAGAGGTCATATTCGGTGAAGAGGCCCGCCGCCGGATGAAGGCGGGGATCGACAAGCTGGCCGATGCTGTTCGGATCACCCTCGGGCCGCGCGGTCGGAACGTGATCATCGACAAGAAGTTCGGGAGCCCGGACATCACCAACGACGGGGTGACGATCGCGCAGGAGCAGGAGTACAAGGACGAGTTCGAGAACATGGGCGCCCAGCTCGTCAAGGAGGTCGCCTCCAAGACGAACGACATCGCCGGTGACGGGACGACGACGGCGACGATCCTCGCCCATGCGATGATCGGGGAGGGGTTCAAGAACCTCGCCGCCGGTGCAAACCCGATGGAGCTGAAGCGCGGCCTAGAGAAGGGCTCAGCGGTGATCGTCGACGAGCTGAAGA
>QMQL01000066.1 GCA_003650505.1 Candidatus Acetothermia bacterium
AGATAGCATCGAGTGCGCCAAGCGGGAGATCCGGCTCGTGATCGCCCGCTCGCCGGTCCCTGAGGATCCCCTCCATGCCGAGAACACGTTGGAATGGCTCCTCCGCCTGAAACCGGATCCCGGCTCTCCCCTACAGCTTGCGGCCCTCGCCCACGACATCGACCGGGCCGTCGGGGGAACGGATCGCGGGGACTTCGATGACTACGACGCCTTCAAGGCCGCCCACGCCCGCAACAGCGCGAGGCTCCTCCGACCGATCCTCGAGGCCTGTGAAGTCCCCCACGAAATCGTAGATGAGGTCTGCCGTCTGGTGGAGGCCCATGAAGTGGGAGGCGATCCCGCCTCCGATCTCCTCAAGGACGCCGACGGGATCTCTTTTTTCGACGTCAACCTCCCTCTCTACTACCGACGCGAGGACCGGCAGGAGGCGGAACGGAGGGCGCACTGGGGTTACTCACGCCTGTCGCCCCGAGCACGTGATATCGTCAACGGCTTCCGCTACGAAGAGGAGGAGCTGAACCGCCTCCTGCGGGAGGTGATCCGGTAAAGCTCCGGCTGAGGGCGGATGCCCCCCTTATGGGCCTGCCTGGATTCGAACCAGGGACCTCCCGCTTATCAGGCGAGCGCTCTAACCGACTGAGCTACAGACCCGAGAATCGATCCCCGATGGTAGCTGGGAGCCGGGCGGCTGTCAAGGAACGGATTGCTTACAACCCTATTCCGAAGCGGGTTTATCCCGCGAACGCCTCCTCGGCCGCCGCCGCCCGGAGGGCGTCGATCAACCCGTCGATCTCCCCTTCCAGGATCGCGCCGAGGTCGTAGAGGGAGAGGTTTATCCGATGGTCGGTCACCCGGTTCTGGGGGAAGTTGTAGGTCCGGATCTTCTCGCTCCGGTCGCCCGAGCCGATCGAGCTTCGCCGCGTCGCGGATAATTCTGCCTGCTTCTCCCGCTCGTAGCGGTCCCGGAGCCTCGCGCGGAGGACGCGCATCGCCTGCGCCTTGTTCTTGTGCTGGGATTTCTCGTCCTGACAGCTGACCACGATCCCGGTCGGGATATGGGTGATCCGAACGGCCGAATCGGTCGTGTTCACGCTCTGCCCTCCCGGACCGGAGGAACGGAAGACGTCGATCCGCAGGTCCTTAGGATCGATCTCGATCTCAACCTCCTCAGCCTCGGGGAGGACGACGACGCTCGCCGTCGAGGTGTGGATCCGGCCCTGGGACTCGGTCTCCGGGACCCGCTGGACCCGATGGACCCCCGACTCGTACCGGAGGAGGCCGTACGCCCCCTTCCCCTCAACGCTGAACGTCAGCTGCTTGAACCCGCCGAGCGGGGTCGGATGGCTGTCGAGAAGGGAGACCTTGAACCCCTTCTTCTCCGCGAACCGGCCGTACATCCGGAAGAGGTCGGAGGCGAACAGGGTCGACTCGTCCCCTCCGGTCCCGGCCCGGATCTCGACGATCGCGTTCTTGTCGTCGGCCGGATCGGGGGGGGCAAGTAACAGGCGGAACTTCCGTTCGAGCTCGTCGAGCCTTCGCCTGTCTTCCGCGAGTTCCTCGTCGAGCTCCTCGCGGAGGTCATCCTCGGTCTGGCGGAGCTCCTCCATCTCGGCGATCGCCGCGTTTATCCTCTCCCACTCCTCCCCGACGCGGATCAGGTCCTGGAGGTGGGAGTAGCGCTGCGCGAGCTGGGGGTAGTCCGGCTGCGCGAAGACCTTCAGATCGGCGAGCCTCCGCTCGAGCTCGGCGGCCTCGGCACGCGCCTTCTTCAATTGCTCGGGGATGTGAAGGGTAGCCATTCCGGCCTAACCGTACAGGAAGGAAATCGCTATTTCAATCGGGTTACGGTGCAATCTGCCCGCGAAGGAACCTTACCTCCTCCCTGAGGGCATCGATCTGCGCGTCCTTGTCTTCGAGCCGGTCGTAGAGCTCCTTGATCAGGGCATGGGCGCCGACGACCGCCTCCTGCCGGGCGGTGGCGAGCTGTTCGCGAAGGAAGAGGATCTCCTCCGCCAGTATCCGCTCGACGTCGCTCGCGTAATCGATCGCCTCGAGCGAGACCTCGGAGAGGAGTCTTTCGATGAACTCATTCGGCTCCATGGGTCGAATCTAGCCCCGTCCGGGGGACGAGGAGGGGACAGCTGACCTGTTCGGATCGGACGTTCTGCCCCGCTGCCCCTCCCTACCTTCAAATTAGACAGATGACCAGCATATACAATCGACAGCAGAGGGTATCTCCAATATGGCTGAAATCACCATCGATAAGACGGCATGTATCCGGTGCGGAGCGTGTGTGGATGTCTGCATGATCGCCGGCGTGTTCGAATTGGGCGAGGAGGGCTCCCAGCCTGTCCATCCGGAGAGGTGCTGGGACTGCGGGCACTGCGTCGCCGTATGCCCGGCGGACGCGATCGACCACGAGAACTTCCCGCTCGAGGAATGCCCGATCATCGATCCGGAGCTCCTTCCGTCGATCGAATCCCTCGAAGCCGCCCTCCGGGCCAGACGCTCGTGCCGGGCGTTCAAGGACGAACCGGTCCCCCGCGAGCTCGTCCGGCGGCTCGTCTCGATCGGGAGATGGGCCCCGACGACTCATAACAGCCAATCCGTCGACTGGATAGCGATCGATGATCGGCTCCGGATCGCCGAACTCGCCAAGGCGACGATAGATCGATTCCTGCACTACACGGGACTGGCGCAAAATCCGGTCCTGAAGCCTCTTTTCACGCTCGCCATCGGGGCGAGGAACGCGAGGATGTTGAGGCGATATCGGAAGGTAGCCGTCTCCCTGTCTAAGAGGTGGGGGGAGGGGGAGGATCCGATCTTCTACCGGGCTCCGGTCATCCTCGTCGCCCATACGCCGGTGGGGAGCCCGTTCGGATGCGATGACGCGGGATACGCCGCCTACAATCTGATCCTCGCCGCCGAGCGGCTCGGCCTCGGCACCTGCCAGATCGGGTTCGTTCAGGGAATCGCGGCCCGGGATCGGAAGATCAGGGAGAGGCTCGCCATTCCCACCTCGCGGGCCCTCCAGGTCGTCCTCGCCCTCGGTTACCCGAAGCACGAATTCCGGCGTGTTCTCCCGCGCCGGGATCCGAACCTCGTCTGGAACCCGCGCTGATCCCGGCTACTCCGGCGTCGATTCCGTCCAGTCGATGAACTGGCGGAGGCCGGCGAGGATCCCCTCTGCAATCTTCTGGTGATAATCGGGGTCGAGGAGGAGCTCCCGCTCCTCCGGATTCGTCATGTATCCGACCTCGATCGAGATCGCCGGCATCTTCGTGTGGTGGAGGTAGAGCTCCTGGGAATGTACCCCCCGATCGCTCGCTCCGGTGCTCTGACTGACGGCGCCCACGACCATCGCGGCGAGGACCCAGCTCGGATCGCCATCGGGCCGCGTGTCATCGACCCACGCCTCGACCCCGTGCACCCCTGGATCGGTGAACGAGTTGGCGTGGACCGAGATAAAGATCGTCGCCCCGGCCGCCTCGGCCCGACTTATCCGCTCCTCGAGCGGGACGAAGACGTCGACCGTCCGGGTGAGGAACGCTCCCATGTCCTCCTGCTCATCGACGAGGGTCTGAAGCCGCTTGACGATCGCGAGGTTGATGTCCTTCTCCGTAACCCCATCGACCGATGAGCCCGGATCCTTACCGCCGTGGCCGGCATCGAGCGCGATCACGTACTCCGGCTGCGAGGGAGCTGGGGACGAGGGCGAGCGATTGAGCGAGGTAACGAGAAAGAAGACCAGAAGACCGACGGCGACGAGCGCAAGACCGAAGATCACCCTCCTGTTCATGGGAGGAAGGATACACGATATCCTGCACGGCGCCCAGGGGATGGCTTTCCCTGGGGACTGAGGCTGCTCAGTCGTCCTCAGGGCAGCAGTAGATAGTGAGGACTGGACAGCGGGCGATCCGAACGACCTTCTCGGTGACCGAGCCGAAGATCCGCCTCCGCCATCCGGCCGCACCGTGCGTGGCGAGGACGATCAGGTCGACCCCCTCCTCGGAGGCGACGCGGACGATCTCGTGCGCCGCCTCCCCGTGGGTGACGAGGATCCGCGCATTGACCGACCCGGGGACGTTCCGCTTCAGCCGCTCCTTGAGCGATGCCTCCGCGCTAGCGGTCAGCTCCTGCCGATAGGCGACAAGGTCGAAGCCGGATATCCCGGACGGGTTGTCGAGGACCGGGATCGCACCGACGACGTGCATCAGGATAAGCTCGGCCGAGAACGCCTCGGCGAGCTCTCCGGCGGCCGCGATCGCCCGGCACGCCGGCTCGCTGAAGTCGGTCGGACATAGGATCTTCTTGAACGGAAGCATCATTCCCTCCTTTATGCAATCAAAGAGAACCCGTTTCTAGCCTAGATCAACCGCCTCGATCGGTCAAGGGCTCAGGCTTCCCTTTCTCTCCCTTACCCTGTACACTCTCACGGGCGGGCGCCCAACCGGCGTTCGCCCTATCTGAAGGAGGTATCGTGACAGCGCAAGGGGTAACCCCACGGGGCGTCGATTATGCCCGGTGGTACACCGACGTCGTGCAGATGGCCGAGCTCGCCGACTACGCGCCGGTCCGCGGATGCATGATCATCAAGCCCTACGGGTACGAGCTTTGGGAGAACATAAAGTCCGCTTTGGACCGCAGGTTCAAGGCAAGCGGGCACAAGAACGCATATTTCCCCCTCTTGATCCCGATGAGCTTCATCGAGAAGGAGGCCGACCACGTGGAGGGGTTCGCACCGGAGCTCGCCGTCGTCACCCACGGAGGCGGGAAGAAGCTCGACGAGCCTCTCGTCGTCCGCCCGACATCCGAGACGGTGATCGGGCATGCGTTCGCCGATTGGATCCAGTCGTACCGCGACCTCCCGCTTCTGATCAACCAGTGGGCGAACGTCGTCCGGTGGGAGCTCCGGCCGCGGCTCTTCCTTAGGACTACCGAGTTCCTCTGGCAGGAGGGGCACACCGCCCATGCGACCGAGGAAGAGGCCCGGGCCGAGACGATGGAGATCCTCGATCAGTACGCCGACTTCGCGGTCAACGACGCCGCCATCCCAGTGATCAAGGGGAAGAAGAGCGATCAGGAGAAGTTCGCCGGTGCAGGCGCCTCCTACTCGATCGAGGCGATGATGGGAAACAAGTGGGCGCTGCAATCGGGGACGTCCCACTTCCTCGGCCAGAACTTCGCCAAGGCGTTCGACATCAAGTTCCTCGACGAGTCGAACGAGCTACAATACGCGTGGACGACCTCGTGGGGGGTCTCCACCCGGATGGTCGGGGGGATCGTCATGGCGCACGGGGACGACAAGGGGCTCCGCCTCCCGCCCCGGCTCGCGCCGATCCAGGCGGTGATCGTGCCGATCTGGAAGACCGAAGAGGAGAAGGAGGCGGTGGATCGATCGATCGATGAAGTGCGCGCTCAGCTTGAGAAG
>QMQL01000067.1 GCA_003650505.1 Candidatus Acetothermia bacterium
ATCGTCTCTTGCAGGCGGCCGCTCACCCAGTTGGCAATGGCGAAGCTTCCGCTCCAGCTCATGGTGAGGATCCCGTTCACCGCGGCGCGACGGCGCTTGCCGATCCGCTCCATCGCAAACGCCGAGTAAAGCGGACCTCCCATGTTCATCAGAGCGGCGCGGGCGAGGAACCCGACAGCGGCAAGGGTGAGGAGATTCGAGTAGCCGAGGAGAAGGAGGAATGGGATCGAAGCGAACTGCGTCACCACTACCGCGCGGATCTTCCCCCATCTCGCTGCAAGGAGTGGGCCGGTAAGGGTGGCGATCCCTATCGCCATCGACTGGCCGGAGAAGAGAGCGCCGAGGAGGCCGTCTGAGATGGCGTACGTATGCTTAAAGAAGACGTTGAAGTAAGGAACGAGAAGGCCGGCGCCGAGGCCGATTACGATCTCTGGGATAAAGAGCTTGGCGGTCAGTCCGGGCTCGGCGAATGCGGCCTTGAGATCGACATGCTCTGATGAGCCCTTCCGCTTTGACTCACGCAAGAGCAGGATCGGGATGAACGCCGCTCCCATCAGCCCGGCGCTGACAAGTAGGGTCGCGCGATAAGGGATGGCCCCGCCTGTAGGTGCACCAAGGATTCGGGAGAAGAGGCCGGGGAGGCTCCCGCCGATCAGAAATCCGAAGAAGCCGGAGAAGGTGTTCATCGAGAACTGCACGCTGAATAGGTGCGTCCTATCTTTTTCCAGGCTGTTTTCCGCCATGAACGGCGCGCCCATCACCCAGATAAGTGAGTTTCCAAGGCCGCTTATGACGCTGAAGACAAGGAGGCTCAGCGAGGAGGTCGAGAGGCCGATTCCGACGATCGAAGCGATCGTAAGCGTCACCCCGATGAGGAGACCGCGTTTGTACCCGATCCTATCCCCGAGGAGGCCGGCCGGGAGAGCGAATAGAAGGTTCATCCCCATCGGGAGGGCGACGAGGATCCCGAGGAAGGAAGTGCTCTTTCCAAGCGAGATGACGTAGAGGTTGAAGAAGAGGAAATAGACGGCGAAGGAAAAGCCGCTTAAAAACGAGAACAGGATATAGAGCCGCGCGTTCCGTCCGAACGAGCGGAGGGTTGAGAGGTAGCTACGGATGGAATGCATAGGCAAGTTGTATTTCGTCTCTGGCGCTCACGCAAGGGTTCAGCGCCGGAGGATTATTGCGAGGATCGAGAGGTCGGCCTGGGAGATCCCGGGGACACGGGTCGCCTGACCGAAGGTGGCCGGCCGTACGCGGGAGAGTAGCTCGCGGGCCTCGATCGAGAGGTTGGTGATGGAGCCGTAGTCGAGATCCGGCGGGATCGGGATCTCATCCATCCTCCTTTGCCGCTCGATCTGGCTCCTATGCTGGGCGAGGTAACCCGCGTATTTCCCCTCGATCTCCACCTCGGCCCGTACGTCATCGGGGATGCCGTCTTCGGATAAGAGATCATCGAGGCGGATCTCGGGCCGCCGGAGGAGCTCGAACAGCGAGGCGCCGTTGTCCGCAAGCGGCGAGCTGCCGCGCTCCATCAGTCGCCTGTTGATCGGATCGCTCGGTCCGATCCGCGTCGATTTGAGCTCCTTGAGCAGCCGCTCGATCCTCCTTCGCTTCTCCTCGACCGCTTCGTAGCGCTCCCCGTCGATCAGGCCGATCTCGTAGCCGATCCGTGTCAGGCGAAGATCGGCGTTCCCCTCCCGGAGTGAGATCCGATACTCGGCGCGCGAGGGGAGCATCCGGTACGGCTCGGTTATCCCCTTCGTTACGAGGTCGTCGATCATCACCCCGATGAATGCCCGTTCCCGGGGGATGACAAGCGATTCCTTTCCCAGTACCTTCCGCGCCGCGTTGATCCCGGCGAGCAGCCCCTGCCCGGCCGCCTCCTCGTACCCGGTCGTCCCGTTTATCTGGCCGGCGAGGAACAACCCTTTTATCCCGTCGATCTCGAGCGTTGGGGCGAGCTGGATCGGATCGACGTAGTCGTACTCGATGTCGTATCCGTACCGCTCGATCTGTGCCTCTTCCAGCCCCTCGATCGAGTGGACAATCGACTCCTGGAGCTCGGGGGAGAAGGCGGTGTAGATCCCCTGGAGATATACCTCGGCCGTCTCCCTCCCCTCCGGCTCGAGGAATACCTTGTGGCTTTTGCGATCCGGGAACCTGACGATCTTGCTCTCAAGGGACGGGCAGTGGCGCGGCCCGATCCCCTCGATCAGGCCGTTGTAGTTCGCGGACTCCTCGAGGTTCTCCCTTATTATTCGATGCGTCTCTTCGTTCGTGTGGGTCACGTAGACGGCCAGCGGGTCTTCGATCGGCCTCGGCTCGTTCCAGAATGAGAAGCAGAGCGGCTCGGCGGAGCTATCCTGTCGTTCGAGGGTCGAGTAGTCGATCGAGTTGCGGTTGACACGCGGGGTTGTCCCGGTCTTCATCCTCCCCATCCCCAGGCCGATCCGCCTGAGGGATTCGGCGAGCCGGATCGACGGCGGCTCACCGGCCCGGCCGGCCGGATAGACGACGTCCCCGATCAGGACCCTCCCGTTCAGGAACGTACCTGTCGCAACGACGACCGCCCGTGCCACGAGCCTCAGCCCCTCACGGAGGCGGACCCTGGCCACCCGTCCGTCTGAGATCATGATCTCATCGACGAGCCCCTCGATCAGTTCGAGGTTCTCCGCGTTCTCGAGGATCCGCTTCCAGACCTGTTTGTAGGCGAGCCGGTCCGCCTGGGCGCGGTGGACCCGCATCGCCCGGCCTTTGCTCGTGTTGAGGAGCCGGATGTGGATCGTCGCCTCGTCGGTGACGCGCGCCATCTCTCCGCCGAGGGCGTCGATCTCCCGGACGAGCTGAGACTTACCCGGGCCGCCGATCGCCGGGTTGCACGGCATCTTCCCGATCTCGGAGAGGTTGAGGGTGACTAGGGCTGTCGCACAACCGAGCCGAGACGCGGCGAGGGCGGCCTCACAACCGGCGTGCCCGGCGCCGATCACTACGACGTCGTAGTGCTTCATCCCTCTTGCTAGGAGTCCTTCCCCTTCCTGAAGAAATTGAACAGGTCGATCGGGATTGGGAAGACGATCGTCGATGCGTTCTCCGCCGAGATGTCGACGAGGCTCTGCAGGTAACGGAGCTGGAGGGCGGCCGGGTTTTTCTGGATTATCCCCGCCGCCTCGGAGAGCTTCGTCGCCGCCTGGAGCTCGCCCGCGGCGTTGATGATCTTCGCCCGTCGCTCCCTCTCCGCCTCGGCCTGACGGGCGATCGCCCGCTGCATTTCCTGCGGGATCTTCACGTCCTTTATCTCGACTGACTTCACCTTGATCCCCCACGGGTCGGTCTGCTCGTCGATGATCTGCTGGAGCTTCAGGTTGATCTTCTCCCTTTCGGCGAGGAGCTCGTCGAGTTCGACCCCGCCGAGGACGCTCCTAAGGGTCGTCATCGCGATCTGCCGCGTCGCCTCGATGAAGTTCTGCACCTCGACGACTGCGGCAGACGGATCGACGACCCGGAAGAACAGGACGGCGTTGACGAGGGCGGAGACGTTGTCCTTGGTTATCACCTCTTGCGGCGGGACGTCGAGGGTGACGATCCGAAGGCTGATCTTCACCATCTTGTCGACCAATGGGATGATCAGGAAGATCCCCGGTCCCTTCGCTCCGACGAGCCGGCCGAGGCGGAAGATCACCCCGCGCTCGTACTCGCGGACGATCTTTATGGCGTTCAGCAGGAAAAGCACGACCAACGCGATGATCGCTCCGATTGTCGTATACATCACTCCATACCTCCTTGGATTTCTCGTATCGGAAGGATGGTAGGAATCAATCGACAGATTGTCAATTCTGTAAACAGAAGGGCGAGATCGTTATACTCGGCTTGGAAGGGGGGGCGATGCGTCGGATCCTCGTTGCCGGAAACTGGAAGATGAACAAGACTCCCGCCGAGACCGAGGGGTTCATCGAGGCGTTCCTCCCTACGATCGCGGGGCTCGGCCGGGTTGAGATCGCCATCTTCCCCCCGTTCACGAGCCTCGATCGGGCCGGGAGGCTCCTTGAAGGTACAACGATCCGGCTCGGCGGGCAGGACCTTCATTTCGAGACGAGTGGGGCGTACACCGGCGCGATCTCCGCCTCGATGCTCGTTGCGTGTGGGTGCCGCTACGTCCTTGTCGGTCATTCCGAGCGGCGGAGGCTGTTCGGCGACGACGATCGGATTGTCCGGCTGAAGCTCGAGGCCGCGCTTTCTTCGGGGCTTTTCCCGATCCTCTGCGTAGGGGAGGGGACAGAAGAGCGTCGGCGAGGGGACTCGGAGGGCGTCGTGACCGATCAGCTCTCCTCTGCCCTCGACGCCCTCGATCCGGAACGGATCGTGATCGCTTATGAGCCGATCTGGGCGATCGGCACCGGCCAGACGGCGACCCCGCAGATAGCGGAGGGGATGGCCTCTGCAATCCGGGGATGGGTCTCGTCCAGGTTCGGGGGTGAGGCCGGCGGGCGGGTCCGGAGCCTCTACGGCGGGAGCGTCAACCCGGATAATGCCGGTGCGATCATGGGGGAGCCGGATATCGACGGCGTCCTCGTCGGCGGGGCGTCGCTCGATCCCGCGAAGTTCGCCTCGATCGTCCGCTCCGGAGTATCGGTAGGAGGCCGCGATGTTTAGGACGATACCGAATCAGATCACCCTTGCCCGGATCCTGAGCGTCCCGCTTTTGATGTATCTGATCCTCTCCGGTTCGAGCATCGGGCGGATCCTCGCCGTCGTCCTCTTCTTCCTCGCTGCCGTATCCGACGCCGTCGACGGTTACCTCGCCCGGAGCTTCAAGCAGACGACGACGTTCGGGAAGTTCGCCGATCCGATCGCCGACAAGCTCCTGATCACCGGGGCGTTGATCGCCCTCCTCCAGCTCGGCGAGCTGTCGGCCTGGGCGGTGATGGTGATCGTGGCGCGGGAGTTCCTCGTCACCGGCCTGCGGATCCTCGCCATCTCCGAGGGGGAGGTGATCGCGGCGAGCATCCTCGGGAAGTTGAAGACGATATCCCACGTCGCGCTCGTGTTGGTCATCCTCCTCGGGCAGTCGTTCAACCTCGGATCCGGAGGGGGAGCGGCCAAGTCCTGGGCCCTCGGGGTGGCGATCGCCCTGTCGCTCATATCGGGCGGCGAGTACTTCTACCGCTCCCGCCGGCTCTTCGTCTGACCGGCGCGTTTGTCCGACCCGCGGGTAGCGGAGTTGCCCTCCCCCTTGTACTTCGATGACCTCGTTTTCACGTTGATAATCGCCCTAGGCGGATCCCCTTTCTACCTGCTAGAATCGGGCGCTTCGGCGAGGGGGGTTCGATGCGCAGGTACAGCTCGGTCCTTCACTATCTCGGGACGGTCCTCGTCGCCTTCTCGCTCCTCCAGGCCGCCCCCCTATTGATAAGCGTCATCTACCGGG
>QMQL01000068.1 GCA_003650505.1 Candidatus Acetothermia bacterium
GGCAAGAACATCGGTGTTGGAGTGGGCGGGGGGATGAAGCTCGAGCCAGCGGCGTTGATCATCGCACGCGAAGGCAAGATCTCGGTCGTCGGCATCCAGGCGAAGAAGGGGAAGCTCGAGGCCTTGTTGGGGATGATCCCAGAGACGATTGAAAAGCTCGTGAAGGGCAAGGGGAAAGAGAAAGAGGAAAAGGAAGAGGAAGAGGGTTAGCCCGTCGAGCGGTAAGTTATCGCGATTTACGCGAACCGCCTGACCGGAGGAGCTATAATCGGTTCATCTTTCCGCGGGGAGGGAGTGACTTGGTCGAGGATCCACGGGAGAGGATACTGCGTGAGGTCGAAGAAAAAGGGATCAGGTTCGTTCAGCTCTGGTTCACCGATCTTCTCGGGAACCTGAAGAGCGTCGAAATCACCGTCTCGGAGCTGGAAGGCGCCCTCGATGAGGGTATCGGGTTCGATGGATCATCGATCCACGGGTTCGCCCGGATCGACGAGAGCGACATGATCATAAAGCCCGACCCCTCCACCTTCGCCCTCCTCCCGTGGAATAACGTGGCCCGGCTGATCTGCGATGTCTTCGAGCCGGATGGAAGCCCGTATGTCGGCGATCCGCGCTTTGCACTCAAGCGGGCGATGGCCCGGGCGGCCGAGCGGGGGTTCTCCCTCTTCGTCGGGCTGGAGGTGGAGTACTTCTACTTCCGCTCCCCGACCGGGACCGAGCCGGTCGACGCCGGCGGATACTTCGATCTCGTCCCCCCCGATATGGGGGCCGCAGTCCGGAGGGAGACGGTCTTCGCATTGGAGGAGATGGGGATCGGCGTCGAGATGGCGCATCACGAGGTCGCCCACGGGCAGCAGGAGATCGATCTCCGGTTCGGTGATGCCCTCACCATGGCCGACAGTCTGATGACGTGCCGGTTCGTGGTGAAGGAGATCGCTCGGCGCAGCGGGGTGCACGCCACGTTCATGCCGAAGCCGCTCTCGGATCAGAACGGATCCGGGATGCATACCCACCAGTCCCTGTTCCAAGAAGACGGAAGAAACGCCTTCTTCGATCCCGGAGACCCGCTCTATCTCTCCCCGATTGCGAAGGGGTACATTGCTGGGATGATGGCCCACGCGCGGGAGATGATCGGGGTGTGTGCACAGTGGGTGAATTCATACAAGCGGCTCGTCCCCGGCTACGAGGCCCCAGTCTACATCACTTGGGCACATCGGAACCGGAGCAATATGATCCGCGTTCCGATGTACAAGCCGGGGAATGAGGGGGCGACGCGGATCGAGTTCCGCGCTCCCGACGCCGCCTGCAACCCCTACCTGGCGTTCGCCGTTCAGCTTCACGCCGGGCTCGCCGGGATCGATAACGAATATCCGCTTCCGGCGCCGATGGAGCGGGACGTCTACGCGATGAGTGAGGATGAGAGGAGACAACTCGGGATCGAACAGCTCCCGGGAAGCCTGAACGAGGCGATCGCAGCGATGGAGGAAAGCCCACTCGTTCGGGAGGCCCTCGGCGATCACATCTTCGAGAAGTTCATCCAGAACAAGGAGATCGAGTGGGACGCCTATCGCTCTCAGGTCCACCGCTACGAGCTCGAGCGCTACCTATCGATCCTGTAACCGATTCGCTGTGCTTTCGGCCTCAACCTCGGCGATGAACCGTTCGATCCGATTCTCGACGTCCTCTTTCAAATCGCGGGGGGCAAGCTCCATCACAGTGATCGGCTCGACCCCGGCTACCCGGGCCATCCCCCGCAGGGCGGCATCGTTCCTCCCGCTGCTCGAGGTGGCAAAGAACGCCGCTCGATGGAATCCGCCGGCAAATCGGGATAGGTAGCTCCGCATCGGGCTCGCCATCCGTCCGGCCCAGATCGAGGTCCCGACGATCACGATGTCGTAGCGCGAAGGATCCCTCTTCGGCTCGACGATCGGAGGCTTTTTCTCCCGCAGTGCCTCGTACCCCGATCGGACGAACCCGAAGATCCCCCTTCGCTCACGCGGCTCGGCGATCCTCTCGATATCCGCCCCCAACCGGGCGGCGATCTTCTCCCCGACCGCAAGCGTCCTTCCTGTCCTCGAATAGACCACGACCAGCCCCTTCAAATCGGCCTCCTTCCGTACCCTTCATCATAGAGGAAGTTCTCCTCATTGGGAACACCCGACCCTCGCCGTTAGTATCGCCCTCGAACGACGGTTCCTTGGGAGGCGGGATGGATCTTCGCGAAGCGTTCGAAACCGGCCTCGGCCCGGATGAGTACGGTGCCCTCCTCAGCGAAGAGCATCGGAAGCTCCATGCTTTCCACGCCCGGAGGGCAGAGGTCGACCGAGATGCGGTCGATGCGATCAGAGATTCCAGCGTGGCGCACGTCCTCGCGATAACGGAGCCCTGGTGCGGGGATTCGCTCGCCATCCTCCCGGTCGTACTCGAGCTATTCAGCCGGGCGGAAAGAGAGGTCCGGATCGTCCGGCGGGATGAGCATCCGAACTTGATCGATCGGTACCTCACGAACGGGGGAAGGGCGATACCGATCGTCATCGTTCTCGATGAGAACTATGAAGAGAGGATTCACTGGGGACCGCGGCCTGAACCGGCACAGCGGATCATCGAGGGGGCACGGGAGGCGATCGCCGCTGGGACGGTCAGCAAGGAGGAGATCCACAAGCGGATCCGTGCCTTCTACGCCAACGACCGAGGGAGAACGGTCATCCGCGAGATTGTAGAAGGGATTGCTACCTTCTAGTTATGCTCCCCTTCAATTCGCGGAATTTCTCCAGGAAGCGCTCCGCATCGACCGGATCGATCTGGCGTTCCGTGAAGCATAACCTCCGTCCGCCCGGAAGAAGGATTGTCAACTTCCCCTTATCAAGGTGCGCCTCAACATCCTTCAGGTGTTGCTCGACAGCGACGCCGGCGAGGCGTTCCGCCGCCTTCATCCACCTCGGGAGCTGTCGTGTCAGCCTATCCGCTACGGCTCGCTTGATCGGATTGGCGACGGCAGACCCGTCTCGCGTGCGTTCGAGCCTCTGGCGGAGAGCAAGGAGCTTCTCCTCGATCGGTTTTGCGAACTCCAAGACGAGCTTGTCGTCCTCGGTCAGAACGACGTTCAGGGTGTCGTCGGTCAGGCACAGATTGGCGACTTCATCCAACCAGATCAATTCATACAGTGACTGAGAGCCAAGTCCCTTGATGGTGGGCTCTCCCAAATCACGGAAACTGAACTCGTCGTAGGTCTTCGTCAGATCATACAGAGGTGAGGAAATCACGATCTGTCCGCCCTTAGCGATGTCGGCCAGCCGCTTGGCGAGGTTCACCGAATGCCCGAACAGGTCCCCTTGTTCACGGATTGCAGATCCCCACGTAAGACCGATCCCGGCCGAGACCGGCTCTTCTTTGTGGCGCTCGTTGAACGAATGGAGCGCTCGTTGCATCCCGCTAGCGTAGTGGAGTGCCTGTTCTGCGATTTCGAACGACGTCATTACGCCATCGCCGTACGCCTTGAGAACGGCTCCTCCCTCCGCGGCGGCTTGCTCTTCGGCCATTTCGATGAACGTCTTCGCGACGCGGTAGGCTTCGCGATCCCCGCGCTTCGCTGTGTAGGATGTGAATCCGCGTAGATCGCTGAATCCGATAGCTAGTGGTCGCTCGTCCGGCACGTTCCCTCCCTCGCTGAATCCACTAATCGGCAAAATATACTCGGTTATTGCCGATTAGTCGGTCCGGCGGTTAAGCCAGTCCCGAGCTTGCGTTGCGACCTCTTCTGCGATACGTATGGCGATGCCGGTATACCCCTTGACATCGAGCTTACGGAGGCGATCTTTGATCTTCTGATCAACCTCAAGGTGATCGATCAGCTCGCGGAGCGCAGCGAGGGAGATATCCTTCCCCCGGGTGGCATTCCGGAAGAGCTCGTAGGGGTCCTCATACCCTGCAGCGCGGAGGATCGTCTGATAGGCCTCGGTCAGGACTTCGGGATGGGCCTCGAGGGCGCGGGAGGCGGCCTCGAAGTCGACCTCGACCCTCCTCAGGCCATCTATCGTCTCCCCGATCGCGAGGTGGCTGTGGGCAAGGGCGACGCCGATGTTCCGACGGATCGTGCTCCCCGAGAGGTCCCGCTGCATCCGCGAGCGGGTGAGGGTCGTCATGAACGCCTGAAGGAGGGCGTTCGCGACCGAGATGTTCCCCTCGCTCGTCTCGAAGCGGATCGGATTCACCTTGTGCGGCATCGTCGACGAGCCGACCTCGTCCGGATCTGCCAGTTGCACGATCTCCCCACGGGAGATGTACTCCCATATGTCGAGATCGAGGTCGAGGACGATCATGTCGATCGCAAGGACGATCGAAAAGAACTCGGAGAGGCGGTCCCCATCCTCGACCTGAGTCGTCGCCCGATTCGGCTCGAGGCCGAGGCCGGAGACGAACCGTCCGGCAAACCCTTCCCAATCGTAGTCGGGGAAAGAAGCGAGCAAGGCCGAGTAGTTCCCGCTCGCGCCGTTCAGCTTCCCTGCGAAGCGGAACCGCTCGAGCCTTCTCGCCTGGCGGAGGAGACGGGAGAGGAAGACCGCCATCTCCTTCCCGGCGGTCGTCGGGGATGCCGGCTGGCCGTGAGTCCGGGCCGGAAACGGGATCCCCTTCCAGCGCTCGACGAGATCGAGGAGGGTCGCGATCAGATCGCGAAGCTGGGGGAGCTGAGCATGATCCCGGTAGCGGGTCAGGATCAGCCCGTAGGCGAGGTTGTTCACGTCCTCGGAGGTAAGTCCGAAGTGGACCAGGTTCGGGTTCTTCAGATCGAGGGCATCGCGGAGGAAGATCTCGCACGCTTTCAGGTCGTGGCCGATCCCCTTCTCGATCCCCTTGATCCGCTTGAAGTCCTCACGATCGAACGAGGAGAGGAGCTCCCCGATCCTCCCCCTCTCCTCCTCCTCGAGCGGCTCAAATAGGCCGGTCTTGTCGAGGGCGAGAAGGTAGCGGAGCTCCACCTCGCAGCGGGCCCTCATCAGAGCGAACTCGGAGAAGTAGTCACCGAGCCCCGCGAGCCGATCCTTGTACCGCCCATCGAGCGGCGAGATCTCGTCGTACACGCCTTACCTCCCGAACGCACCACCTTTGTAGCGGGAGGGGGGAGAAGAAGCAAGTCGGCGGTCAGTCGTAGGCGATCGCGTGCGGCTCCTTCAGGCAGGAGAGGAATTCGTCGGGGAATAGCGTAAGGGCGCTCCTCACCGGGAGGATCACCGACTGGCCGAGGGGGCAGAACGAGGTCGCCTCCATCGTCTCGGCGAGCTCTAGGATCAGATCGAGGTCGGATTCTCTCCCCACCCCGGTCAGAATCCGCCTCGAGAGCTCGACGGTCCTCGCCGTCCCGGCGCGGCAGGGGGCGCACTGGCCGCAGGACTCGTGCTTGAAGAAGCGGAGGA
>QMQL01000069.1 GCA_003650505.1 Candidatus Acetothermia bacterium
CAGTCGCCGCCGCTCCACTGCCCGCCCCCCCCCCGCGACCCCGACGGTGGGTCTGCGAACGCTGGCGTCGAACCTCCCGCGCGTCCCCCGCCCGCGCCCTCAAACCCACTGTCGAGGTCGCGGGCGGGTGAAGGGGAATCCGGCCGAGCCTACTGTTGGGAGCAGGAACCCGGGCCGATCGGGCAGGAGCCGATCGCTGTACCGACCCCTCCCCCTTCGTCCACTACGGTCAGCTTCACCATGTAGGTCCACGACTTGGTGTAGGTGTGCGTCACCACCGGACCGGTCGCCGTCGTACCGTCGCCGAAGTCCCACTGATAGGTCACGATCTTCCCGACGGCCGGCCGGGAGGCGGTGCCATCGAACGTCACCGGCACCCCCACCTCCCCCCCGCTGCAGGAGGGAAGGCCGGTGATCACAGCAAGGGGAGCAACCGATGCCCCATCGCATGAACCGCCATCGGACCCCCCCGGCGGTGTCGTGCAGTTGCTATGTCCTGGTAGGACGTTGATCCCGAACTTGACCGAATCCTTCAATCCCTCATCGTCGGTGACAACGAGGGTGACGACGTAATAGCCTCCGTCGGCATAGGTGTGGGTCACCGTCTCCCCGACCGCTGATCCCCCGTCCCCGAAGTCCCAGCGGTAGTCGACGATGGTTCCGTCATAATCGTAGGAATCCTCCGCGCTGAAGGTGACTGCGACGCCTGTGTAGGGGGACTCGTGGCTCGCCTTCGCCTGCGCCACCGGTGGGGCGTTCGTGACGACGATCGCGACCTGCTGGGAATCGCTCGCCCCGTCATCGTCGACCACGGTCAGCTTGACGAGGTAGGTCCCGGGCTGGGCGAACGTGTATTCACACGCGCTTCTGGTGAGAGGCTCGACCGCAGCCGGATCCCCGATCTGCCAGTGGTACTCGATGATCGAACCGTCCTCGTCGTGCGAGAAGCCGGCGTCGAGCGAGACGATGAGCGGGGCCGGCCCGGTCATCGGTGAGGCGTCGATCACCGCTATCGGTGGGTGATTGACGACATCGCTCAGGATCGTGTCGAGGACGCATCCCGACAGGAAGATGGGCGAGAGAAGGAGCCCGATCATCACCAGTCGCTTCGTCATTCCGGTTCACCCCCGTTGTACCAGGTGACATCCCCGGTGATGTCCGCGTTGCACGGCGGACCGCCAACGATCGTCACCCTCTCCACGTAGTTCGATTTGCCACCGTCGTTGTCGGTGACCGTGAGGACGACGTTGTACGTCCCCGGATAGAGATAACGGTGTTGAACGACGGGGCCGGAATCGGTCGTCCCATCGCCGAAGTTCCAGTCGTAGGCCAGTACCTCGCCGTCGTCCGTCGACTCGGTCCCGTCGAACGTTATCCACTCGCTCGCCCCGACCACGTACTCCCCCTCCATGTTGCTCTTCGGGGCGTAAGAAAACTCGGCCTTAGGAGGCGGATTGAGCGCGTGGACGGTCAACGTGCTCGAGGTGGAATACCCTTCCTCGTCGGTGACGGTCAGCCGGACCTCGTAGACCCCGTCCTCTACGTAGGTGTGTTCGACCACCGGCCCGCTGTCGGCGGCCCCATCCCCGAACGTCCAAAGATAGGAGACGATCTCCCCGTTCGGTTTGTAGGAGGGGGTCCCGTCGAAGCTGACCGTGAACGGAACCACGTGTTCAGCGACGGAGGCGGTGAACAGCGCCTCAGGGCGCGTGTCCTTCACCAAGCAGCCGCTGAGCGAAACGGCGACGAGAATCGCCGCACCGATAAGCAGACAGAACCTAGCAGCCCTCATTGTGCCACTCCTTTCTCCTCTGTCAGGGAGAGATCGATGTCCACAGAAAACGCGATTTGAACCGAGATTCCATCAAGATTTAACCCTTCCGTCACCCCATCCCCATCGAGATCGAGCCCGGCACCATCGCGATCGGTCGCCCGCTCGACGGAGCCGCTCCGGTACGAGATGGAAGAGCCGATCGAGAACCAGCTGGTGATCGGGTAGCACAAGGAGATGCCGAGCTCGACGGCGAACGTACCGCCGGAGTGACGCCCCGTCCCCTCGGGAGGGACGACGGAGATCACGTCCGGGTATTCGACCGGGATCTGGAACGTGACAGAGCGGTCGAAGGCCGCATAGTAGTACCCGACCCCGGCCTGAACGGAGAGGACGATCCCCATGTCGAGGAATGTCGCCCGGCCGTCGAGGAGGAAGCCGACACTGTTCATACCGAGCGCAATGTCGATCGTCGAGAGATCGGCGCCGTGATATTCACCGGAGACGGCGCTCGATGAGCGGAGGTACTCGAACCTCCCTCCGAATGCGAACCAGTCCGTCAGCCAGTACCACTCCTCAGCGCAGAGGGAGAGTCCGCTCGATATCGGATCGAGCTGACCGACGGAACCGGTGACGTCCGGATGGACGGCGAAAGTCTCGTTCAGAAGGTCGATCACCGTGTTGATGACGCCGATCGAGCCGTTGATCTCCTTGAGGGAGATCGCCGCCGGGCCGCCGCCGATCGCCATCTCCAGCTGCCCGGCACTGGCAGCGGCTCCGATCAACAGGATTGCGAGCAGACCAGTCGCTAGCCCCTTCATCGTTCCCCCTTTGCGCGGTCGATGAGCCGGGGAAGGGGCTCACAAAGCCCCTCACCACCCGGTGTACATCACGATAAAGGCCGGCTTCTCGTCGGAGAAGCCCATGGACGGTCTGCTGCTGCGACGTGATTCAGAAAAAGGGGGGACTCATGTCCCGTTCACTGCGGACCGGAGTGCGTCGAGGGCCGTCTCGATGTCCGATCGACCCACATCGAGATGCGTCACCATCCGGATCTGTTCACCGCCGACGGGGAGGGCCAACACTCCCTTATCCCGGAGGCGCTCGACGAGGATATCGGCGGTGAGGGAACGGTCGGCCACCGCATCCGGATCGATCTCGAAGTAGGTGAGGTTCGTCCAGGCGGTCGGAGGAGGGCCGGCCTGGGGCGAGGAGAGGCCTTCGATCTCGGCGATCCCGGCGGCGAGCCGCCGGGCGTTCTCGTGATCCTCGGCCAGCCGCTCGACGTTGTTCTCGAGGGCGTAGATCCCGGCAGCGGCGATGATCCCGGCCTGCCGCATCCCTCCGCCGACGAGCTTCCTCATCCGGCGGGCCCGTTCGATGAAGCCGCGCTCCCCGCAGAGGACCGAGCCGACCGGACAGCCGAGCCCCTTGGAGAGACAGACCATCACTGACTCCGCACCGCGGGCGAGCTCGGCGGGAGGGGTCCCGGTCGCCACTGAGGCGTTGAACAGGCGCGCCCCGTCGAGGTGGACGGATATCCCCTCCGCATGCGCGAGGTCGGCCACCGCATCGGTGTATTCGGCGGTGAGAACGACTCCGCCGCAGCGGTTGTGGGTGTTCTCCAAGCAGATCAAGCGGGTCGGCGGCTGATGCGGATCGGATGGGTTCCTGATCGCCCGCCGCAAGCGATCGATATCGATCGTCCCGTCGGCGAGGTTCGGGACGGGATGCGGATGGATCGAGCCGAGGGCGGAGGCACCACCGGCTTCGTAGAGGAACGTGTGGGCGAGTTCGCCGACGATCATCTCATCCCCCCGACCGGCATGGGCGAGGATCGCGACGAGGTTCCCCATCGTCCCGCTGGCGACGAACAGCCCGGCCTCCTTACCGAGCCGGTCGGCCATCCTCTCCTCCAGCTCCCGGACGGTCGGATCCTCCCCGAATACGTCGTCCCCCACCCTCGCCTCGGCCATCGCCCTTCGCATCCCCGGGCTCGGCCTGGTGACGGTGTCGCTTCGCAGATCGATAGTCTTCATCCCTTCCTCCCTTCTCACCGCTCCAGCTTCCATCCCATCTCGCCGATCAGCGGGACGAACCGGCACGGGCCGAGATCGTCCCGGACGTGCCTAGGAGGATGATACGCGATCCTGATCAGATCCTGGTCGTACAGGCCGCCGATCGGCCCGACGAAGATCCCCCCCTCCCGGAGCTGGGCGGTGAGCCGCTCCGGGACGGAGGGGAAGCTTCCGGTGGCGATTATCCGATCGAACGGGGCCTCGTCCGGGAGGCCGAGGGTCCCATCCCCGATCACGAAGCGGATCCCGCTGTAGCCGAGCCGGTTCAGCCTCTCCGCCGCCGCCTCGCTCAGTGCCGCCGATCGTTCGATCGTCCAGACCCTCGCACCCAGTTCGGCCAGGATCGCGGTCTGATATCCCGAGCCGGTCCCGATCTCAAGCACCTTCTCCCCTCCCGAGAGCGCCAGCGCTTCGGTCATCAGGGCGACGATGTACGGCTGGGAGATCGTCTGCCCCTCCCCGATCGGAAGGGGATGGTCGGCGTACGCTGCCCCTCTCCACTCGGGGGGGACGAACTCCTCCCTCCTGACGCGAAGGAACGCCTCCAGTACGCGCTCATCACGGATCCCACGGCGACGGAGATGGTGCTCCACCATCCGCACACGCCGCTCGCAGAACTCGTCCCTTCGGGCCCGATCGGTCATCACCCCATCCTAGCCGAAATCTTCGGATCGACCGACTCACTCCTCGACCGGCTCCTCGAAGTAATCGCGGATGATCGACCGCGCTCGCTCGAGGTCGCGCGGTCGGACCATGATCCGGAGCTTCGCGAGCCCATCAAGGGAGAACGGGTAGATCGACGCCGGGACGTCCCCGACGAGGTTGACCGGTATCCCGAAGTCCTCGAGGAGCCCCTTTATCAGTTGCGCCTTCGGCTCGCCCCAGACGACGTGGCAGACGACGAGGTCCCCCTCCTGATCCTCTCCGCGCCGGTCGAGGAGGTAATGGACGATCGTTATGCACTGGCTTGTATGAAGCGATCTACCCCCGAGGGAAAGGCGGGGGAGGTCGGAGAGGAGAAGCTCCTCCTCATCGGTGAAGCTCATATGATCGGAGAGGATGAACGCCGGCTGATCCGGGAAATCGAACGAATCCGCCGGTTCGCCGTCCTCGGAGAGGACAACCGGGGTCGCCTCCAACTGATAGAGCCGATCGAGGGCATCGGATAGCGTAGCTCGCGATGCATAGATCCCGGGCGTGCTTTCCACCTCCTCCGCATCGAGGGCGGCCAAGGCGTGCTTGATGAGGGCGGCGGTAGAGCGCTCATCAGGATTCAGTCGTTTGACCAGCTCACCGATGATCCTTATCTGCACGGCGTTCTGGAGGACGAGGATCGTCTCCACGTCCCGCCTGATCCCATGGGAAAGGAAGAGCGAGGCACCGATCGCCCGACAGAGGATGTCGATCCTCCCCGCTCCGCCGGGGAGGTCGTCGAGCGAGAAGCCGGGATCGAGCGGCGCCTTATGTGCGATGACCAGGAATCGCCTCATGGTCTGAAGTCTACCCCCACGGGGCGGGAGGCGCCAAGCCAATACGGG
>QMQL01000070.1 GCA_003650505.1 Candidatus Acetothermia bacterium
CGCGCATCGCGGCCGTTCGACCGGGATCGGGACGGGTTCGTGATCGGAGAGGGGGCGGGGATACTGATCCTCGAGGAGGAGGGGCACGCCCGCGCCCGGGGGGCGCGGATCTACGCCGAGCTCGCCGGTTTCGGGATGACCGACGATGCCTATCACATAACCGCCCCGCCTCCGGACGGGATCGGGGCGGCGGCCGCGATAAAGGGGGCTCTCTCCCGCGGAGGGGTCTCCCCGAACGAGGTTGACTACATAAACGCGCACGGGACATCGACCGAGCTGAACGACCGTTCGGAGACGACGGCGATCAAGCTCGCGCTGGGGGAAGCGGCGTACAAGGTGAAGATCGGCTCGACCAAGTCGCAGATCGGCCACCTCCTCGGAGCGGCGGGCGCGGCCGAGGCGATCGCCACCCTCCTCGCCATGGAGAACTCGTTCATCCCGGCGACGCTGAACTACGAGAACCCTGATCCCGAATGTGATCTGGATTACACACCCTCCCCGATCGAGAAGGAGATCGGTCTCGCCATCAGCGATTCGTTCGGATTCGGCGGCCAGAACGCCGTCCTTCTGTTCAAGCGCGTCGGTTGATCTAGAATTGGGTGATGAACCGAAGATCGTTCGTCAGGAACGTCCGGATGTCGCCGATCCCGTAGCGGAGCATCGCCATCCGCTCGACCCCAAGGCCGAAGGCAAACCCGGTGACCGCCTCCGGATCGTAGCCGACCTCGGTGAGGACGGCGGGATCGACCATCCCTGCCCCCATGATCTCGAGCCAATCGCTCGAACCGGGCGCCTTGACGTGTACCTGGACCGATGGCTCGGTGAACGGGAAGAAATCGCCGGAGAAGCGCATCTCGTAGCCCTCTCCGAAGAACTCCTTGGTGAAGGCCTCGAGGACGTACTTCAGATTGGTGAGCGACAGCCCCTCCTCGACCCAGAGCATCTCGACCTGATGGAAGACGGGGGAGTGGGTGGCGTCCTGGGCGTCGCGGCGGTAGCAGCGTCCGGGGCAGATCACCCGCACCGGGGGTGAGGTCTCCTTCATCACCCTAATCTGGACCGGCGAGGTGTGCGGCCTGAGAAGGTGCGTATCATCGATGTAGAACGTATCCCATTCGTCGCGTGCCGGATGATCGGCCGGGATGTTCAACGCCTCGAAGTTGTGGTACTCGGTCTCGATCTCCGGGCCGGTGGCAAGGTCGAACCCCATCCGCATGAAGATCGACTCGACCTCCCGTTGGACGATCGTCAGCGGATGGAGATGCCCCAACTTTCGATAGACGCCGGGGAGGGTGACGTCGACCCGCTCGCTGGCGAGGCGTTCCTCGAGGTGGACATCGGAGAGCTCCTTCTCCCTGGCAGCGACGGCCTCGGTCGCCTTCTTCTTCAAGGCGTTCAGGAGGCTCCCCGCTTCGGCGCGGGATTCCGGATCGATCTCGCCGATCAACTTGAACAGCCCAGCGATCCGCCCCTTCCGACCGAGGAACTCCACCCGGAACGACTCGAGCCCCGCCGGATCGGTCAGGGCGGGTAGGCGTTCCGCGAGGTCGCGGTCGATCTCGGCGATCCGTTTGCGCAATAGGTCTAGATTAGCCATTTAGGCCGGATTATAGCCGGCCGATTTTCCATTGACAAGCGGCTTTCCGCGAGTGTATCCTCACTTCCACGCCCTGGGTACAACCGGCGATGAAGGGGGAGAAGATGACCGACTATGCAGCGCGGCGGGAGATGGTGATCCGATCGGTCGATGCGGAGGCGTTCCTCGCGTTTAACCTGGAAGGTTCGGACCCGGCGAGCATCCGTTACCTTACCGGTTTCACCGGCGAAGGGGCGCTCATCCTGACCGATCGCCAAGGGGTCCTTCTGACCGACTCCCGCTACACCGAGCAGGCGAGGAGGGAGACGGCCGGCTTTCCGATCGAGGAGTCGCGGACGTGGACCGGAGATGGGCTGATCGAGGCCTTCGCCGGTATGGGGATCTCCCGCGTATCGGTCGCCTCGAGGCGGATCAGCCACCATTTCTTCGAGGCGCTCGGAAGGTCGGGAAAGGTGACGCCGGTGGCGATCGCCGATCCGGTCGCCGAGCTTCGGAAGATCAAATCGCCTGAGGAGCTAGCCTCCCTGAGGAAGGCGGCGCGGATCGCCGAGGATGCCCTGATCCGCCTCCTCGACGAGATCAAGATCGGGATGGACGAAGCCGAGATCGCCCTTAGGCTCGAATGGATGATCCGGGAGGGGGAGGCGGAAGGGGTGGCGTTCCCGTTTAACGTTTCGGCCGGAGAGAACACCGCCCTCAACCACTACAACCCGTTCATCGGCCGGAGGCCGATCAAGAGGGGAGATTTCCTCCTGTTCGACTTCGGGGCGTGTGTCGACGGGTATCGATCCGACATCACCCGGACGTTCTCGGTCGGAAGGCCGACAGGAGAGGCGAAGGAGATCTACGACACGGTCCTGCGGGCGAACCTCGCCGCCATCGCGGCCGTCAGATCCGGGATGACCGGCGTGGAGGCCGACGCGGTCGCCCGCGACTCGATAGCCGCGGCCGGCCACGCCGAGCACTTCGGCCACGGCCTCGGGCACGGGATCGGCCTCGAGGTGCATGAGGCCCCGTTCCTCTCCCCTCGTAGCAAGGACACCCTCGGAGCCGGGATGACGGTGACGATCGAACCGGGGATCTACATCACCGGCGTCGGAGGGGTGCGGATCGAGGACGACATCGTCATCACCGATGAGGGATGCGAGGTGATAACCTCCTTCCCGAAGGATCGCCTGATCGAGGTGGGATAGATGCCCCTGAAGAGGATCGCCCTGATCGCCGTGGCCGCCTCGCTCGCTGCACTCTCCGCCTGCACCCTGTTCAGCCCCGCTCCGGTGGCGCGGTTCGACGTCGAGCCTGTCGTGATCTACGCCGGAGAGCCGGTCGATTTCGACGGATCCCCGTCGTCGGGGAGCCTCGTCTCCTACACCTGGGCCCTAGGGGACGGGAGGACCGCTTCGGGAAAGCGAGCGACGGCGAGCTTCCCGACGCCGGGACGGTACACGGTAGCCCTGACCGTCGAGGATACGAACGGGCGGACAGACGAAGTCTCCGAAACGATCGTCGTGTACCTCCGGAGCGGGACGGAGATATTCCACGAGGACTTCTCAGCCGGCGAGCCAGCGCTCGGCGCTTGGCCGCTCGATCCGACCTGGGCGAGTCCGGAAGAGGGAGCGGTCGAGTACATCGCGAGCACGCCCGGATATGCTCTCCACATCCGAAGCGATAAGGAGAGCTGGCACCGCCGCTACGCCGGGGTCTCCCTCCCTCCCCTCCGGTCGGGGCAGAAGGTTTCCTTCACGTGCAGCGTCATGACCCTGGCGAACCAGGACCATCACACTTTCATCATCATCCCGTTCCGGGCCGATCTCTCCTCGAGCGCCGGCTCCCTCCCCTACTACCAGTTCACGAGCGACGGCGGAGGATCGTACATCCGCGAGCCGACCGCCTACGGGACCGACGTCGGCCATCCGATCGGGTTCAAGCCGGATGTCTACCGATGGCATACCTATTCCTTCTCCTACGACGGTTCCGAATATGAATTCCGCGTCGACGGGACCGTCTGGAGGACCGGTCCGGTGAACGCCGACATCACTGATGGAAGAGGCTGGATCATCCTGATCGGCGAGGAGAGCTCGACCGAGTCCTGCAACGCCTACTACGACGACATCTCGATCAGGATCGAGGAATAACAGAAACTCCGCCCTTAACCGTATAAGACAACCTGGCCTAGAAGGGGTGCCCTTCCTCCTCCTGGAACCCGGTCGCTGTCCTTCCCTTCACCCAGGACCAGATGCCATCCTCGTCATGTCATGATCGGAAGCCTGGCTCTGTTGATCATCGTCTGGGCAGTCCTCGTCCGTCGGCCGGACGGGGCCTCATTGGGGATCGGGATCGCCTCCTCGGCGTTCGCCCTCCTCATGGGAGGGATCCTGTTCCCGCATCGCCGCCGGTTCCTCCCGGCCCCGGTCCGCCGCCCCCTCTCCTTCCTCCGTTTCCTCCTCTCCCTCGCCGTGAGGGTGACCGTCTCCACGGTGCGCACCTCCTGCCTGATCATCTTCGGCGGGGAGGAGGGCCGGATCATCGCCCTCCCGACCCGGATCGCCGCCCCGTTCGGCCGGCTCCTCCTCCTGAACGCGATCACCCTCACACCCTCGACGATATCGCTCCTGATCGACCGCGACCTCCTCTACATCCATTGGCTCGGCTCGAGAGAGGGGAAGGCCGTTCCCTCGCGGATCAAAGAGGGGATCGAGGCGGAGATCGCCGCCCTGTTCGGGGAGAAAGGGGTACGACGTGATCGGTCCGGTTGAAATAGCGATCCTGGTGAGTATCGGGGCGGTCCTGATCCGACTCGGTCTCGGCCCGACCGCCTGGGATCGCCTCCTCGCCTACAACTCCGCCGCCAACCGGATCGTAGGAGTGCTGGCCATAGCGGCGGTCACGTCACAGGAGAGCGTCTTCTTGGACATCGCCATCGTCTACCTCAGCCTCAGCTTCCTCGGGGTGGTGGTCCTGGCCCGTTTCCTCGAACGGGGAGGGAGCTTCAGATGACGGCGCTCGTCTTCATCTACCTCGGTGGGGTATTGATCCTGATCGGAACCGCGGGGATCCTCCGCTTTAACGACGTCTACTCCCGCCTCCAGGCGAGCGGCGTCTCGGACAACGTCGGTCTCACCTTACTCCTCGTCGGCCTGATCCTACGCGGGGGATGGGAAGGGGGCGACTGGGCCATCCTCCTTCTGACCGCCCTTCTACTCGCCACGAATCCGGTCGCCACCCACAGCATCGCCAAGAGCGCCTTCGTCCAGGAACACGCGGAGAAAAAGGAAAGATGACGATGCGGACCGCCCTTTTCGTTCTCCTCCCGGTGATCGCTTCGATCGCCCTCGTGCAACGCCGGCGGGTGGCGGCGTTGATCGGGATGGGGCTGTTGAGCTTCACCCTCTCCGCGACCTACGCCTTGCAGAACGCGCCGGATGTCGCCATGACCGAGGCGGCGATCGGTGCGGCCCTCGTCACTACGATCTACGTCCTCGCCATCAGGAGGACGGGGAGGCTGATCGTCGTCGCGGACGAGGCCCCGAACCTCCTCGCCCGGAAAGGGGAGCGCCTCGTCGGTCTGGAGTACGAGATCCTGGAAGGATTCGCCCGGGAGCTCGGGCTCGATCTCTCGATACGGTTCCTACCTCGCGAGGCCGTGGAGGCGAGCCTCCTCGTCGGGGAGGCCGATCTCGCCGCCGGTGGGATCGTCCGGAGCGACGACCCGCGCTTCCGGGCGACCGCCGGC
>QMQL01000071.1 GCA_003650505.1 Candidatus Acetothermia bacterium
ACATGAGGAAGGGTACGCCTCCTTTGTGAAGGCTCTGTGAATACCGATTGGGGATTCAATGGTCATTCCCAAAGGTCGAATCAGTCGGCTGAGACGCCCTCTGTTACGGCATCGTGGTCCGGGAGGAGGCTCGGGTTTCCGAAGATGTACTTGAAGCCGAACAGGGATTCCTTCCACAGGCTTCCCCTCGCTGATCCGCCGGTCGCCGTCCTGGCGGGCGTCGGGATGAAGACGACGAGCAAGACGCCGATCGCGAACAGGAAGGTGGCGATGTCGATCGTCATGATTCCATCGATCCCGAGGAAGACGATCAGGGCGCCGGCGAGGATCGGGGATATGATCCCCGAGGCGGATCCAGCGAGGCCGAGCATCGCGTTCGCCCTGGTGTAGTGCCGCTTGGCGACCATCGTCGTTATCGCCGCCGAGTAGGCCGGGAACTGGAACGACTCGAACGCCCCGGCGAAGAACCCGGCCGCGTACAGGTGCCAGATCTGAAGGTGACCGGTGAGGTGGAGGATCAGGATCACGACGGTCGACATCCCGGCGGCGAGGTCGCTCAGGATCATGACGACCTTCCGGTTCCACCTGTCGATGAGCGCGCCGGCGAGCGGGCTGAGGAGGACGATCGGGGCGAACGAGAAGAACCCGACGAGGGCGAGGGCGGTCGCCTGGCCGGTCACCTGCCACGCCCAGATCGTCAGGGCGAACCTCGTCATCCCCGTCCCGATCATAGAGACGAACTGCCCGACCCAGACGACGCTGAATCCGAACATCCCGGTGAGACGGGGTTCCCTCTTCACAGGGCTTCCTCCGCGATGGGGTGCATCCCCCTACTCCTCGATCCGCTCGAGGAGGAAGGAGACCGGCCGGAACCCGTCGCTGCAACAGGATATCGCCGTCCCCGGTCTTGCCATCCACGGCGGGTTCGCCCCGAACAGGAGCATCGCAACATCACGCTGAATGTCGGTCCATGCCCAATCGCAGGGGAAGTCTGCCGGCTCATCCGGCCAGTTCTCGACTATGAACTCTTTCTTCTCATCCCACAGGGGGCAACGGCCGAAACCATCCGGATAGCGTTCCTTGTTGATGTAGGCGTCGATCAGATCCTCGTGGACGGGCCGCTTGACGACCGTGATCCTCACCTTCGCCATCATCTCACCTCCGAGTTTCAAAGGCTACCGGATCGCCCGGTTCGGCGCACATCATCACTTGCCGGGACGGGAGGATTCGGGATAAAGTCAACTGGGGTAAGCGATGGACGAGTCACCGGTTGTTATCAGGCTCCCCCTCAGACGGGCGAACGCCTATCTCGTGATCGACGAGCGGCCGATCCTCGTCGATACCGGATTTCCCGGCGATTACCCCCTTTTGAAGGCGAGGCTGAGCGCGCATCGGATCAGGCCGTCCGACCTGAGCCTCGTCGTGATCACCCACGCCCACTTCGACCACACCGGGAACCTCCCCTCCCTCACGAGGGAGGCGGACGTTTCGATCGCCTGCCATGCCAACGCGGCGAGGAACCTGCGCGACGGGACGAGCGCCGTTGTTCGGCCGCGAACCCTCCTTGGCCGGGCCGTCCGGCCGCTCATATCGCTAGCGCCGAAGCCCCAGCCCCTTGTCCCGGATATCGTCATCGAGCGGGAGACATCGCTCCGTCCGTTCGGGATCCGCGGCCGCCTCCTCCCGACGCTCGGCCATACCGACGGTTGCCTCTCCCTCCTCCTCGACGGCGGTTCGGCGATCGTCGGCGATCTGGTCATGAACGGATTGCTCCGGACGAAGGCCGCTCATATCCCGCTATTCGTTCACGATCGGGCCGCTTGGGAGAGGAGCCTCCGCGGCCTACTCAACCGCGAGGTCCGCCGGTTCTACACCGGGCATGGCGGGCCGTTCGATCGGGAGGAGATAGAGGGGCTCCTCTGAGGGGGGCAACCGAACGTCAAGCGCTCCTTGGAAGGGGGAAGAGCCCGTCGTAGTGGCGTTTCAACCAGGAAGCGATCCGATGTGCGGAGGAGGGATCTATCGGGAGCCGATCGAGCCGGATCGGTTCGGCGAACTCGATCCGGACCGGCCTCCGGTAGAGGATCCGTCGCCTGATCCGGGCCGCCCGCGATGATGAGACGCTCGCGTAGACGCGATGATTCGTGCTGTTGTACTCGCGGATCGGGACGAGATAGATCGGTCGGTCGGCCGACGACTTGACTAGCTCCTTGACGAGGGTCCCGATCCCCGGATACCAGCGCCGGTTCGCCCTCCCGCCTCCGGCCGGGAAGATCGCTACGCACCCTCCGGAGCGGACGTGCTCGACCGCCGCCTCGAGTGAGCGGCGGTTAATCGCCTTTGCCAGCGCCCGCTGCGGGACGGAGTGGAGGCGCGACACGAGCCAGAGGGCAAGGAGGTGCTTCAGCCCGCCGCGGAGGAGCTCGGTCAAAGGGCGGTTGAGCGGGAGCTCGAGCGGGAGGATCAGCCGGGAGAGGCTCGGGATCAGATGACCGACGTAGCTGATCATCAGGATCCGAAAGTCGGGCCGATCGACCCCGGCTGCGATCAAAAACGGGGTGAGCATAGACGGATGATTCCCGTAGAAGATGACCGGTGCCGATCTGATGATCTCATCCGAACCCTCAGGGAGTTGGGATTCCCAGTCGATCCTGATCCGCTCGAGCGTCTTCCTGCTTGCATCTCCGAGACCGGAGGAGGAGATTTCGCGGTCGATGTATTCGGCCATCTCGAGCATCCCTGATACCGGATAGAAGCGCTCGATCAGCCACAAGGTCCCCTTTAGGAACGGGTTCCTCTTCCTTCCGTCCGCATACGCCTTCCTGAGCCCGGCGATGTCCCCATCGCGGAACGCGACCCGCATCCTCTTGAGTGAAGCGACGAAGGAGGTCTTTCTTGCCTCTTTTTGAGACTTGGTCAGCGTCCTATCCTCCTCTTCAAGATATCAGCGAATCCCGATTGATATTCCTTCTCCCCAAGGCGGAATGCAAGTCGCCCGGGGCCGCTCCACTTAGTATCCATATGAAGAGGCCATTTCGTTCTTTTTGATGGTTTAAGAAACGCGGATTATCCTAGAGGCGAAGCGGATGAGCTGCGGCCTATGTAGTCGGGAGGACGGTGTGAGGAGGAAAACGGTGGAGCGCCTCCTCTTTCTTGGGCCGGTGATCGCAGCAACGCGCGCGGACGAGTTCATTTACATAGCAAAGAGGTTATCGATCTCGGCTGGGATCTAAGCGGGGATTGCAGGGAGTTTCTGGCCCTCATCCGCAGTCAAACAGCATCGGGATCAGCCGGTCGACGGGGAGGGCCTCGACCATCCTCCCCTCCCTCCCGTTCATCGTCTCCGCCCGGAGGAGGGAGTTGTAGATCGCCTCTTCGGTCGCCTCGATCGTCGCTTCGAACAGGGGGTCGAGGAGCCGGTTGGGAAGCTCGCTCACCCCGGATAGGGCGCTCCGCCGCTTTGCCGTCCGGCGGACCGATCCGGCGGTGGAGAAGGAGATCGCGTAGTCCCCCGAGCCGTTCGCCATCGATGCCCCCGCTCGGGCGAGCCCGGCGAACGACCGGCGGGCGAGCCGGGTCAGGTTCCGATCAGAGAGCGGCGCGTCGGTGGCGATAACGATCATGATCGAGCCCGATTTCGGCTGCGGGGTTCCGTTCACGATCGGGGTCCCGAGGATCTGGAGCCTCCCGGGGAAGTTCGACTGGACGAGGACGCCGATCGTGCAGCCTCCCGAATCCTCCGGAAGGGAGCGCGAGCTCGTCCCGATCCCGGCCTTCCACCCGCAGGAGATCGTCCCCGTCCCCGCCCCGACGGATCCCTCCTCCACCGGGCCTCCCTCCGCCCCTTCAATCGCCTCGCGGCTCCTCTCCGCTGTCAAGGCCCGCCTCTCGATCGCGTTTAGGAACCCGTCGTTCGTCTCACCGACGATCGGGTTGATCGAGCGGGCCGATCCGTTTCCGCGCTGGGCGAGGGTCCAATCGATGATCGCATCGGCCGCCCGTGGGGCGGCGAGGGTGTTGGTCAGCACGAGCGGGGTCTCGATCTCCCCGAGCTCGATGAGCTGCGTCGAGCCGATCAGCTTCCCGTAACCGTTTCCGACCGCGAGGCCGGCCGGGACCTTATCCGCGAGGATGTTTCCAGGATGGGGGATGATCGCGGTCGCACCGGTCCGAACGTCATCCCCCTCGATCAGGGTGGTCTGCCCGACGCGAACCCCCTCCACATCGGTGATCGCGTTCAGTGGACCGGGCGGGAAGATCCCGGGTGCGATCCCGAGATCCCGGGCGCGCGGCCGCTCGTCCGCATCAGCGATCTCCCATTCGATCGGGGTCTCGTTGTCGGCGGCGAACGTGAACCGGGCCCGGATCCTCCTTCCGGAAAGGACGAGGGGGAGCCAGTGGGCGTCGTCCCCCCACATCTTCTCATGGGGGATCCGATCGACGTCGAACCAGGAAGGGGCCATCTCCTCCGATTCCCGCGGCTCCCCCCCCCACCTTGGGGCGACGAATATGTGGACGTGGTGGTCGAACTCGGGTCGGGCCGGGAAGAAGAAGGTTACCGTCCCTCCCGGCCGGAGGGAATCGGGATCGATCCTGATCGACGTCTCCTCCTTCACCTCGCGGACCGCGGCATCGCGGATCGATTCGCCCTCGTTCACCTTCCCACCGAATCCGTTGTACTTCCCCGCCCCGAAGCCGCGCTTCTTCATCCCGAGGAGGACGCGCTTCACCGGTTCTCCTTCGACGATGAAACAGAGGGTCGCTTCCTTCATCGCACCGACCTCCTTCCCGGATGATACCCGCTCCGGTTGAGTGCGTGCGAAGAGCTGATAGAATCGAGAACGAGGAGGATCGGATGAACGAAGCGATCGACGTCGAGGGGCTGAAGCGGAAGGCGGACGAGCTGCGCGGCGACGTCCTCCGGATGGTAACGACCGCCAACTCAGGCCACCCCGGCGGGGCGCTCGGGATGGCCGACCTTCTGACCGTCCTCTACTACAAGTACCTCCGCCACGATCCATCGAACCCCGGTTGGGAGGAGCGGGACCGGTTCGTCCTATCGAACGGCCACACCTGCCCGATCCTGTATGCGATACTCGCCGATCGCGGCTACTTCCCGCGGGAGGAGCTCTGGCGGTTCCGGAGGCTCGGGGCGATCCTGCAGGGGCATCCATCGACCGCCTGGAAGGTACCCGGGGTCGAGGCGTCGAGCGGATCGCTCGGAAACGGCGTCTCTGTCGCCCTCGGTATGGCAATCGGTGCGCGGCTCGCCAGCCGCGACTCCCGCGTCTACTGCTCGATCTCC
>QMQL01000072.1 GCA_003650505.1 Candidatus Acetothermia bacterium
ATCTCGGAGTGAGGCCGGCGATCGCCTATCCGATCGTCGGGACGGTTGTCCTCCTCGTCCTCTGGATCGTCGGCCCGCGGGTGAGCCTGATCCGCGCCGGCCTCCTGTTCGGCTTCCTCGCCGCCGGGAGCGTCCTCGCCGATCTCGGCCTGATCATGAAGGGATCGATCCGCCCGCTGAACGGGCTCGCCGCTGCCGGAGTGACGATCCTCGCTTCGAATCCGGGTCAGCTCTACGACGCCGGGTTTCAGCTCACCTTCGCCGCGACCGGGGCGATCCTGATCGCACTTCTCCCCCAATTCGGCTGGCGGGAATGGAACGGCCGGCTCGCCGAGCGGATCCCGGTCCCACGCCCGATCGTCAGGTGGATCCTCGATCTGATCGTCGTCTCCGCCGCGGCCCAGGCCGGGTCGGCCCCGGTGGTGGCGATCCAGTTCGGGACGTTCCACCCGCTGATCATCGTCGCCAACCTCGTCGTGGTCCCCCTCGTCGCCCTCACCCTCTGGTTCGGGTTCATCGCCGCCCTCCTCTCCCCGACGCCGGCCCTACAGTTCGTCGCCGCCCCATTCGGTCTTCTCCTTCACGCCTTATCGATCGGCGTCAGATCGCTCTCGGGGCTCCCGGGAACGGAGTTTCACGTACCGGATTGGATGGGGATATGGATCGGATCTCTCGCCGGATTCCTCTTCCTCGCGCTCCGCTACTCCCGCCCCTCCTCCTGGACGCTGAACTCGACGTCGATCACCCGTTCCTCCTCCCGGCGGCGGGGAGGGCGCCGTCTGAAGAGCTGGATGACGAGCAACGAAAGGCCGGCGAGGTCGGTCAGGATCCCGGGGAGGAAGAGGAGGAGACCAGCGAGGACGACGGAGAGGCCGAGGTTGTAGATCCCGGAGACCGGCCGGGCGATCAGGGCTATCAGCCGATCGCTCCGGAGGATGGCGCGGCCGGCCCGCTTGATGATCAGGTAGCCGATGAACCCGGTGGCGAGGATCTCGAGGAGGACGAACCATCCCCCGATCACACCGCCGAGCCCGATCAGGGCCGCAACCTCGGCGCAGAAGAGAAGAAACACCAAAATCGGCATGTCGATCGAGACGGATGGTAGCTGATCGCCATCTGTGTCACAATCGGGAATCGAGATTGACCGAAACGGGAGGAGGGCCTAGTCTGGCGGAATGGAACGGACCGATCGCGAGCTCCTCGTAGGGTTGAACCTGATCCCCCAGCTTACGCCGAAGCGGGCGAAGGTCCTGTTCCGCAAGTTCGAGTCGTTCGAAGAGATCTGGAGGGCGCCCGGAGCCCGTTTCAGCGCGATATTCGGCTCATCGGTGATCGGCGAGGCGATCGCCTCGGGGCGAAGCGAGGGGGCGATCGACGAAGAGCTCGCCAAGGCGGAGGAGATGGGAATCAGGATCGTCACCCTCGTCGACGAGGATTATCCCTCCCTCCTCCGGGAGATCGACGATCCTCCGCTCGTCCTCTACGCCGCCGGCGAGCTTCCGATCGACACGGCGAGGGCGATCGCCATCGTCGGGACGCGGCGGGCCTCCCGGTACGGGAACCTCGTCGCCGGCCGGTTCGCCAGCCGGCTCGCCCTCCGCGGGATAACGATCGTGAGCGGCCTTGCCGCCGGGATCGACTCCGCCGCCCATCAAGGGGCGCTCGACGTCGGAGGGAAGACGATCGCCGTCCTCGGCTCCGCCCTCGACTGCATCTACCCGAAGAGGAACCGGGCCCTGTTCGAACGGATCGCCTCCCATGGGACGGTGATCAGCGAATACCCGCTCGGGACGAAGCCGGCGAAGTGGACCTTCCCCCAGCGGAATAGGATCATCTCCGGGCTGTCGCGCGGGGTGATCGTCGTCCAGGCCCCGGAACGGAGCGGAGCGCTGATCACAGCGAGGCTCGCTCTCGAACAAGGGAGGGAGGTCTTCGCCGTGCCGGGGAACATCACGAGCCTCGTCTCCGCCGGGACGAACCGCCTGATCAAGCAGGGGGCACAGCTAATCGACGACGTCGAGGAGGTGCTCGAGGAGTTCCCCGATCTCAGGAGCATTGCGCGGTCGCCTGCAGAGGAACCGAAGCCGGAGGAGACCCCCCTCGGCGCGAGGGAGAAGCGGGTGTACGAGCTGATCGGGCTTGAACCGGTTCACGTTGACGATATCATTGCCCGTGCCGATCTCTCTCCGACCGAAGCGTCTCACGTCCTCCTCCTACTGCAGTTGGAAGGGCTGATCGAGGAAGTGGAAGGTGGCCGGTATATTAGAAAACCATAGGAGGAAAGTCGCATGACGATTCAACGGACGTTGGTACTCTGTAAGCCCGATGCCGTCCAGAGGGGGATGGTCGGGCAGATAATCTCCCGCTTCGAACGGAAGGGGTTGAAGATGGTCGGACTGAAGATGATGAAGGTCGACCGGGACCTGGCGAGCCGCCACTACCAGGAACACGTCACGAAGCCGTTCTACGAGGAACTATGTTCGTTCATCACATCATCTCCGCTCGTGGCGATGGCGATCGAGGGGGAGAACGCCGTCGCGGTCGTCCGGAACCTGATGGGGGTGACCAACCCTCAGGATGCGGCATCGGGTACAATCCGGGGCGATTTCGGTCTTAATCTGACGATGAACCTCGTCCACGGTTCCGATTCACCGGCGTCGGCGAAGCGGGAGCTCGACCTCTTCTTCGCCCCTGAGGAGCTTCACGACTACGAGCTCGCGCTCGAGCCCTGGACCTAGACGAGAAGGGGGAGTATGGAACTGTCGAAGCGGTATCGCCCAGGAGAGGTGGAGGCGAAGAACTACCGCCTGTGGGAGGAGGGGGGGTTCTTCCGCGCATCGGCCGGACCGAGCGGGAGGGCTCCGTTCTCGATCGTGATCCCCCCTCCGAACGTTACCGGACGGCTCCACATGGGGCACGCCCTGAACAACACCCTCCAGGACATCGTCATCCGCTACCGGAGGATGAAGGGGGACGAGGCGTGCTGGTTCCCCGGGACCGATCACGCCGGGATCGCCACCCAGAACGTGGTGGAGAAGGAACTGGCGAAGGAGGGGCTCTCCCGCCACGACCTCGGGAGGGAGGAGTTCGTAAAGCGGGTCTGGGAGTGGAAGGCGAAGTACGGCTCGGAGATCATCGACCAGCTGAAGGGGCTCGGCTGCTCGTGCGACTGGTCGCGCCTACGGTTCACCCTCGACGAGGGGCTGTCGTGGGCGGTGAAGGAGGCGTTCGTCAGGCTGCACGAAGAAGGGCTGATCTACCGCGGGGCGTATCTCGTCAACTGGTGTCCCCGCTGCGGGACGGCGATCTCCGACATTGAGGTCGAGCACGAGGAGATCGAGGGTAATCTGTATTACATCCGCTATCCGCTCGAGGAGGGCGGTCACGTAACGATCGCCACCACAAGGCCGGAGACGATGCTCGGGGACACCGCCCTCGCCGTGAACCCGGATGACGGCCGGTTCTCGCACCTGATCGGGAAGACCGCCCGCCTCCCGATCCTCGATCGGAGGCTACCGATCGTCGGGGCGAGCGAGGTCGATCCGGAGTTCGGGACCGGGGTCCTCAAGGTGACCCCGGCGCACGATCCGGTCGACTTCGAGATCGGAAAGTCGCGCGGCCTCGAATCGATCAACATCCTGACCGAAGAGGGGAAGATCAACGAGAACGGCGGGCCGTTCGCCGGGATGGAGCGCGACGAGGCGCGGAAGGCGGTGATCGAGCGGCTGAAGGCCGATGGCGCGTTGGAGAGGGTCGAGCCGTACCGCCACTCGGTCGGGCACTGCGAGCGGTGCGGGACCGCCGTCGAGCCGCTCGTCTCCACCCAATGGTTCGTGAGGATGAAGCCGCTCGCCGAACCGGCGATCGCCGCTGTGAAGGAGGGGAGGATCCGGTTCATCCCCGAGCGGTGGGCGAAGCTCTACTTCGATTGGCTGGAGAATATCAGGGACTGGTGCATATCGCGACAGCTCTGGTGGGGGCACAGGATCCCGATCTGGTACGGCCCGGACGGGGAGGCGTTCGCCGGACGATCGGAGGAGGAAGCGGCAAGAAAGGCGCATAAACACTACGGGAAGGAGGTCCCCCTCCGCCAGGACGACGACGTCCTCGACACCTGGTTCTCCTCCTGGCTCTGGCCGTTCTCGGTGATGGGCTGGCCCGAGCCGACCGAGGATCTCGCGACGTTCTTCCCCACCTCCCTTTTGATAACCGGGTTCGACATCCTCTTCTTCTGGGTGTCGCGGATGATCATGGCATCCCTTCATTTCATGGGAGACGTCCCGTTCCGGGAGGTCTACATAACCCCGCTGATCGTCGATGAGCGCGGGCAGAAGATGAGCAAGTCGCGCGGGAACACGGTCGATCCGATCGAGCTGATGGAGAAGCACGGGGCCGACGCCCTCAGGTTCGCCCTCGCCCATGCCACGACCAAGGGGAGGTCGATGCGCGCCCCGACCTCCCAGCTCGCCGAGGCGCGGAACTTCCTGAACAAGGTCTGGAACATGGCCCGGTTCGTCCTGCTGAGCATCGGGGACGAGCGGCCGGATCTCCCCCGCAAGGTCGAGCAGCTCGAGGACCGCTACATCCTCTCCCGCCTGGCGGAGACGACAGGACGGGTCCGCCAGCACCTCGAGGCGTACAACTTCAACCTGGCGAGCGCGGCGCTCTACGGCTTCACCTGGCACGACTACTGCGACTGGTACCTGGAGACGGCGAAGATCCGCCTCCGGGAGAGCCCGGACGACGGGGTGAAGGGGGTCCTCTACCACGTCCTCAAGGCGGTCGTCCGCCTCCTCCATCCGTTCGTCCCGTTCATCACCGAGGAGATCTGGCAGACGCTCGGTGAGGAGCCAGGATCGGTCTCGATCGCCCCGTTCCCCGAAGGAGGAGCAAGGGACGAGGAGGCGGAGCGGGAGATGGCCGCCTTCCAGGAGCTCGTAACCTCGGTCCGGGCGATCCGCGCCGGGCTGAACGTCCCCAAGTCGGCAAGACCGACCGTCCTGTTGAAGACGGAGAGCCCCAAGCTGAGGCAGATCGTGATCGAGAAGGTCGATCAATTGAATGCCCTCACCGGAGCGGGATCGTGGTCCGTGGGGGAGAAGATCGATCCCCCTCCGGGTTCGGCCCGCCAGGTCCTATCCGACGCCGAGGTGTTCGTCCCGCTCGCCGACCTGATCGATATCGAGGCCGAACGGGAGAGGCTGAACGCCGAGCTTGAAA
>QMQL01000073.1 GCA_003650505.1 Candidatus Acetothermia bacterium
AGCTCGTGATCAAGGGAGGGACGATTGTCACCCCGCTTTCGACCCGTTCGGCCGAGATCGGGATCGACGGGGGGAGGATCGCGGCGATCGGGGAGAACCTCTCCGGACGGGAGGAGATCGACGCCTCCGGGATGCTCGTCCTCCCCGGTGCCATCGACGCCCATACCCACATGGCCCTCCCGGTAGCCGGTACCCGTTCGAGCGACGACTTCCACACCGGCACGATCGCCGCTGCCGCCGGCGGGGTGACGACGATCGTCGACTTCACCGTCGGGAGGAGGGAGACGACGATCCCCGCGGAGATCGAATCGCGCCTGAAGGACGCACGGCCGGCGGTGGTCGATTACGCGTTCCACGCCGAGGTGATCGGCTGGGGGCCGGGGCGCGATGAGGAGTTCTCAGCCGCGATCGAGCTCGGGGTGGTGAGCTTCAAGTTCTACACGGCGTACGAATCCTCCGGCCGGCGGACCCCTCCGCATATCATGAGGGAGGCGTTCGCCGCCATCGGCCGGCTCGGGGGGACGGCCCTCGTCCACGCCGAGGATGAAGGGCTGATAGAGTCGATCGCAGCGCGGCTCACCCCCGAGGATCTCTCCCGGATGGCGACCCTCGCCGTCGCCCGGCCGCCGCTCTGCGAGGAGGCGGCGATATCGCAGGTCTCCCGGATCGCGCGGGAGACCTGCTGCCCGGTCCACATCGTCCACGTCAGCTCGGCCCTCGGGCTATCGGCAGTCCGGGATGCCAAGCGAAGCGGGATCGACCTCACCGCCGAGACCTGCCCGCAGTACCTCCTTCTGACCCGCGCTGTCTACGATCGCGAGGATGGATATCTCTTCTCTGCTGTCCCTCCCCTCCGCGACGAGGCCGACAGGTCCGCGCTGTGGGAGGGGCTGAGGATGCGGGACATAGATCTTATCGCCACCGATCACTGCCCGTTCACCAGGGAGCAGAAGGCCTGGCGTGGCTCGTTCCTCGAGCTTCCCTACGGCCTCCCCGGCGTCGAGACCCTCCTTCCTCTCGTCTACTCGGAGGGGGTAGGAAGGGGGATCCTCGGCCTCACCGACCTTCCCCGGCTTCTGAGCGAGGCCCCGGCGCAGATCTACGGACTATATCCACGGAAGGGTGCCCTCGAGCCCGGTTCTGACGCCGACATCGTGATCTTCGATCCCGACTTTGAGTGGCGGATATCGGCCGAGGGACTCCATATGAAGACCGACTTCTCCCCCTACGAGGGGATGGAGGTCACCGGGAAAGTCCTAGCGACGGTCTCCCGCGGGGATGTGATCTACCGCGACGGGGAGATGAACGCCGAACCGGGCCGAGGGGAGTACCTCCGGGCGGAGCCCCGGTTGCAGGGACGAGACTAGTAAAGCTATCATACAGCCTGACCGCTAGTGAGAGGAGGCTCGATGCCGTTTGAGAAGGTTCGGCCGCGGAAGGTGTCGGCGATAGCCGCTGAGCAGATCGTCGCTGCGATCAACCGAGGGGACTATCCGGTCGGGAGCAAGCTCCCGTCGGAGTTCGAGCTCGCTGAGCAGATGGGGGTCAGCCGGCCCTCGATCCGTGAGGCCCTCTCGGCTCTCGAGGCGATGTCGATCATCGAGTCGCGGCCCGGGAGCGGTAACTACGTCCTCCGGATGCCCGGCCCGCTCGACGGGAGCAACGCCGCTCACCTGATCGAGAGCGAGGCCGGCTGCCTCGAGGTGATGGAGGCGCGGGAGGCGCTCGAGCCGCCGGTGGCGGCGCTGGTGGCGAAGTCAGGCTCGCCGGAGGGGATCGGGAAGCTGCGCGAGACGATAAAGGAGATGCGGAAGCACGCGGCCGCGGACGACTTCGACGCCTACTTCGAGGCGGACAAGGCGTTCCACTCCGCCCTTGCTGAGGCGACCGGGAACCAGCTCGTCACCGCCGCCCTCGCCCCGCTGATCAACACGATGGACCAGAAGGTGTACCGGGAGTTCACGCGGCATTACTACCTGAAGAACGTCGACGACCTCGAGGGGGTCGTCGACCTTCACGGCGACATATTGACTGCGATCGAGAACGGGGATGAGAAGACCGCGTTCGCCAAGATGGTCGAGCATTGGACCAGGATGCGCGAGATCTGGGAGGCGTGAATCGGGATCGTCCGACAGGCGATATAGCTCGAAAATCAACAAGAGAAAGGTGATTAGATGGAAGAGAAGAAGGTAGTGGTGATCGCCCTCGGGGGGAACGCCATCCTCCAGCCGGGGCAGAAGGGGACGTTCGAGGAGCAGATGAAGAACGTCGAGACTACCTGCAAACAGCTGACGCAGATGGTCCTCTCGGGGAAGTACAAGATCGTTATCACCCACGGGAACGGCCCGCAGGTCGGGAACATCCTCCTGCAGAACGAGACGGCGAAAGGCGTCGCCGCCCCGATGCCGCTCTACGTCTGCGGTGCCGAGTCGCAGGGGCTGATCGGGTACATGATCCAGCAGTCGCTCCACAACCTCCTCCAGGACGTGGGGAAGGGTGATATCCCGGTCGCGACCGTCGTGACTCAGGTTGTGGTCGATAAGAACGACCCGGCATTCCAGAACCCGAGCAAGCCGGTCGGCCCGTTCTACTCCGAGGAGGAGGCGAAGCGCCTAGCCGACGAGAAAGGCTACCACGTCAAGGAGGACGCCGGCCGCGGCTGGCGAAGGGTCGTCCCCTCACCCGATCCGCTCGAGATATTCGAGAAGGAGGCGATCCGCCAGCTGATCGCCGCCCGGTCGAGCGTCATCGCCTCCGGAGGAGGCGGGATCCCGGTCGTCAAGAAGGACGGGAAGCTCGAAGGGGTCGATGCGGTGATCGACAAGGACCTCGCCGGCGAGCGGCTCGCCGTCGACGTCGAGGCGAAGGTATTCCTCATCCTGACCGATGTCGATCAGGTGAAGCTGAACTACAAGACCCCGCAGGAGAAGGGGATCTCGAAGATGACCGTCGAGGAGGCGAAGCGCTACCGAGACGAGGGGCACTTCGCCAAGGGTTCGATGGAGCCGAAGGTCCGCGCTGCGATCCGGTTCATCGAGGCCGGAGGGGAGAAGGCGATCATCACCTCCCTCGGAAAGGCGATGGACGCCCTCGAAGGAAAAGCGGGAACGACGATAACGAGGTAATGAACCCAACAAACCCCACAAGCTCTATGAACTCAATGAACTCAAGAAACTCAACTATTTAGGAGGTTTCAGATGTCAATGACAAGCCTACGCGGAAGGGATTTCCTCACCTGGCTCGACTTCACCCGCGACGAGATCGAGGCGATGCTCGACACCGCCCACGAGCTGAAGCGCAGGCAGATCCGGCGCGAGCCGCACCGGATCCTCGACGGCCAGACCCTGTTCATGCTCTTCTACAACGCGTCTCTCCGTACCCGCAACTCGTTCGAGGCCGGGATGACCCAGCTCGGCGGCCACGCCCATTTCCTCCAGCCCGGTGCTGTCTACACCCCGGCGCTCAAGGGTGAGGAGATCGCGTACAAGACCGAGCGTATCTCAGACGTCGCCCGCGTCCTCGCCGAGATGGGAGACGCGATCGCGATTCGGATCTACGGGAAGCACACCGGCTGGATGTACGGGAAGGGGCATCGGATCATCCGGGAGTTCGCCGAGTGGGCGCGGATCCCGGTGATCAACATGGAGGACGACATGTACCATCCCTGCCAGGCGCTCGCCGACGTGATGACGATGCAGGAGAAGCTCGGCCACAACCTGCAGGGAAAGAAGTTCGTGATGTCCTGGGCCTACTCCGGCTCGGTGGAGAAGCCGCTCGCCGTCCCGCAGAGCGCGATCATCTCGGCGGCGATGATGGGGATGGACGTCACCTTGGCGCATCCTGAGGGGCTCGACCTCGATCCGAACGTCCTCCAGGCGACGAAGGACCTCGCCAAGAAGAACGGCGGTAAGTTCAAGATCCTCCACGACATGAACGAGGCGTTCAAGGACGCCGACGTCGTCTACCCGAAGGCGTGGACCGTCCAGCCGACCGACGGCTCCGGCCCGATGGACCCGGAGAAGGCCAAAGCGATCTTCGAGGCGAACAAGGATTGGATCACGACCGAAGAGAAGATGGAGCTGACGAACGACGCCCTGTACATGCACTGCCTCCCGGCCGACCGGGGTATGGAGGTGACCGACGAGGTGATCGACGGCCCGAACTCGGTGATCATCGAGGAGGCGGGGAACCGCCTGCACGGCCAGAAGGGGATGATGGCCCTGATCATGGGCTAAGGAGGGACCATGAGTTGGTTCGATCTAAAGGGTAGAGACTTAATCAGCGAGCTCGACTGGACGAAGGAAGAGTACGACATCGCGATGAAGCTGACCGATCAGCTGAAAGGGCTCTATTACAGCCGGAAGCCCCATCCGTACCTCGCCTACAAGACCTTCGCCATGCTCTTCTTCGCCGGCTCGACGCGGACGCGGATGTCGTTTGAGACCGCGATGACCCAGCTCGGCGGCCACTCCCAGTTCATCAACCCGAAGACCTTGCGCCTGTCCCTTGAGGACAAGCCGGGTGCAGGGGAGACGGTGAAAGACACGGCGCGGCCGATGTCGCGGTTCTGCGACGGCATCGGGATCAGGCTCCTCGACGATCAGATCGACTACTACGGCCACGGCGACGAGGTGATGCGCAAGTTCGCCGAGTACGCTGACGTTCCGATCATCAACATGGCCTCGGACATCAACCACCCGTGCCAGTCGCTGACCGACATCTACACGATGCACGAGAAGCTCGACGGTTCGGTGAAGGGAAAGAAGATCGTCATCACCTGGGCGTACACCCCGTGGATCCGCGGCCGTTGCTCGGTGCAGGGGACAGCCCTGATCTCGGCGATGTACGGGATGGACGTGGTCATCGCCAACCCGCCCGAGTACGACCTCGACCCGAACGTGATGAACCAGTGCCGGGATCTTGCGAGCAAGTCGGGCGGATCGTTCGAGATCGTGCACGACATGGAGGTGGCCCTCGACGGAGCGACGGTCGTCTTCCCGAGAAACTGGTTCACCGGCCGGCGCTACGAGATCGGTAAGGAGGAGGAGCTGAAGCTCGCTCAGAAATACCAGGACTGGCGCTATACGGCGGAGCGGCAGAAAAAGCTCGGCGCCCCCGGGTACCTGCTCCACTGTATGCCGGTGGACAGGGGGAACGAGGTGGACCCGGAGGTGTGCGACAACGAGCTCTCCTGGATCTACGACCAGGCG
>QMQL01000074.1 GCA_003650505.1 Candidatus Acetothermia bacterium
AGGCGAGCCAGAGCTTCGGTGTACCCCGCGCTTCCCTTTGCCCACTCCTTCAGCCGTAAGCAAGGGAAATCCTCGCATTCGTAGCAGTACTCGAGACCCTTGTCGTCCACGCAGCAGCGGAGGATCCAACACTCGGAAGACCAGTGCACCGATCGGTCCCCTCTACAGCCCATGCAGTACATGGACCGCGAGATGACCTCGTCTATCCCTTCGCCCTCCTTCAGCCATCCCTGATCCTTGAACCAGGAGACCAACCGCTCCGCCGCCTTAGGATCGCTCGGGGCATTCCGGATGTCGCAACTCCCGCAATCGATCCCGCAAACGGCGATCATCTGTTTCTTCATCTCGCCCACGCTGCACCCCCCATTCGGGTATTTCTCATCCCTTTCGATCACTATGTAGGAACAAGCCGAACCCCGTCAAGACGGCAGGGATCGCCCTTCTTCGCTGAATGCCGGAAGAGCGCCCCCGCTGTTGAAGAAAATCCGCTCGTCATTGACCTTATCTCAACGGAGAGCTTGAGGGTTTGGTCTTGCATTCCAACACCAGAATTCTCTTGATTCACTCCTCATCCGAATCTGCTCCGCGGCGTAGAGCGCTACTCGTTGCTCCTGCCGCGTTGGGCGAGCCAGTCAGTGAGATCCCGAAGTAGCCTGCGGGCTTCCCCTCGACAGCTTCGACAGCCTGGGCGTCGCTTACGTGCGTGCCGCCGGTGTAGAGGTCCTTGTTGCGCAGCTCGCGTAAGGTCTGGAAGTAATCGATGCGAGCGGGAGAGAGGCCGATCGTGTCGGCCAACGAATCCAATGCAACTATGTGATGACCGGGGCGATTGACAAGGCGGAGCTCATTCGACCGGAGCGCTATCAGCGCGCAGCCGAGGATGACGTGGTACGCCTGCTCCAATCGCGTTTCGGGATGGATGCCCGCATGCTCCGCATCCTGCAGTCGCCGCTCCACCGCTCGTAGCATCCGCTCGATCTCGCCAGGGACGGCCTTCTCACGTCTCAGCTCCGAGCGAAGGAGCATCTCCTCGAGGCTCACCGCGCCCCTCCGATCAGGTCGAGCCGCTCGCCGGTGTGGACACGGGCTACGAACGAGTCATTGGCGTTCAGCTCCCTCGCGTACTCCTCGGGGGTGTAGAGGGTAGGGTTGATCACCCGGTGTAGGGTCCGCCCCGCTTCGCGCAAATGCGGGCTGAGTTCCCGGAGAGTCACGTTCCCGACGATCATCAGATCCACGTCGCTATCCGGCCGCTCGTCACCGCGTGCGTGGCTTCCGTAGATGTAGACTTGCTCGATCCGATCGGCCAGCGGCTCGAGCGCTGCACGGAGGACAGAAACGAGCCCGACCGTTTTCCGGATGATGGAGCGCAACTCGTCGCAGATCGGACAGTCCGGGTTCAGACGATAGACGACCTGCTGGCCGATCTGGTGGGACACCAGGATCCCGGCACTCCGGAGCGAATGGAGCTCCCGCATCGCTGTTTTCGAATTCAGGTTCGCCCTACGGGCTATCTCGCGGAGGTGGAGTCCCTCGTCGCCTGCAGCAGTCAACACCGCTAGGATAGCGCTCCGGCTCCGCGGGAAGAGAGCCTCGATCAATCTCTTCGTAGGCATGTCGCCTACAATTGTAGGTCAGATGCCCACAAAGTCAAGGCGTGGCGAGGTCTGGTCTTGCGTTCCAATACTAGACGTTAAGTAATTTTGTGGTTCTTAGAACAGGACTTCTAGAGATTGGACATAAGCTCTATCCTCTATTGCGGGTAAGATCCTGTGCATTGGGCAAGGGAGGTACGACATATGTGGATCCGTCACATCCCGTACGAGGAAGCAGAAGGGAAGCTCAGGGAACTGTACGAGCGCGTGAAGGGGCCGGACGATAACGTGGACAACATCATGCTCGCCCACAGCCTCCGGCCGCACACGATGGAGGGGCACATGACCCTGTACAAGAACGTACTCCACAACTTGGGGAACACGATCCCGACCTGGTTCCTCGAGGCGATCGGGGTCTACGTCAGCGTCCTGAACGGCTGCGCCTACTGCCGCGAGCATCACTTCACCGGGATGAGCCGCTGGCTGAGCGACGAAGCCCGCGCCGCCGGGATCAGAGAGGCCCTCGAAACCGGAAAGCTGAGTGAAGCGTTCGATGAGAAGCAGGCAGCGGCGCTCGGGTACGCTCGCAAGCTGACCGAAGCGCCGGGGAAGATCTCCGAGGAGGACGTGCAGGCCCTGCGAGAACTCGGATGGGAGGACGGGGAGATCCTCGAGATCAATCAGGTCGCCGCCTATTTCAACTACGCTAACCGGACCGCCCTCGGCCTCGGGGTGACCACGGAGGGGGACGTCCTCGGCCTATCCCCGATCGATTCGGATAATCCGGAGGACTGGCACCACCGATAGGGGAGATCGGATCTCTCCAAGTTAGGACGTGAGGCCCTTTCTTCCATTTGAGCTCGTCTTCGAAAACCTGTAGTCCCCATCAAGGTTTCCCTGCTATAATCTTTACGGTGATCCCGATGAAGGTTGCGGACCGGATCGAGGTCGATCCGAACATTTGCCACGGTAAGCCCCGGATTGCCGGGACGCGCATCCCGGTGGAGACGATCCTCGGACTCCTAGCCGATGGCCTCACCCCAAAGGAGATCATCGCAAAATGCTACCCCGATCTCCCAGAGGAGGGGATCCTCGCCTGCATCCGCTATGCAAAACAACTCGTCGAGGAGGAAGAGGTTCACGCCGTTCCTGAAGTCTAGTTCTGATGGCGCCCTCTTTTCTGGCTGACGAGTGCGTTTTTCAGGGGACAATCGATTTTCTTCGTAACCGTGGCTTCGAAGTCACGAGAGCTCAGGACCTCAGCCTCCGTGGAGCTCCGGACCGCGAGGTACTCCTAAGAGCCCAGAAGTTGAACCTCGTTCTGCTCACCAATGACCTTGAGTTCGGCGACATCCGCCGCTATCCGCCCAGCCGCCATAAAGGGATCAGCGTCCTAAAACTGAAGGATTACAGTTCCATGGCCGACGTGCACATCGTGCTGCAAGACCTGCCGACCAAAGAGGAGCACATCGCAGGGAGTCTCTTCATTGTAGACCGCCGAAGATGGCGGAAGCGCCTGCGGCCTTGACGACACCTCATCCCATGTCCTCGCATCCGATCGGGTATCCTTAGCTCAACACCGGAAACAGGGATGATCGAGGGATGCGGATATGGATAGCCGATAACGGAGCGGCCTTCTGGTGGATCATGATCTCCTCCCTTCTCGTCCTCGCCGTCGCAATCCCGCTCGTCCCGATAATCGCCGTCAGGATCCCGGCCGACTACTTCTCTTCTTCCGAGAGGCGCCCGAGGTCGGGGTGGATCCGATCGCCGTTCCTCCGGCTCCCTGTTCTCCTCGTCAAGAACCTGCTCGGCTACGCCTTCATCGCCGCCGGGCTGATCATGCTCGTCACCCCCGGCCAGGGGCTGATCACCCTCCTGATCGGATCGGCCCTCGCCGACTACCCGGGAAAGTCCCGCTTCCAACGCTGGCTCCTCCGCCGTCGTGGGGTGATCGGTTCGATCAACTGGCTGCGGAGGAGGGCCGGGAAGGAGCCGCTCGCCACGTGATCCTGCCGGACTAGCAGGTAAGACAGATCACCGATCCGTTTTCGAGCGGCCTCCAGTCGCTCGCAATCTCAGAGAGCGGTTCGGATGAGAACACGTCCCGAGCCCGATAGATCGTGTAGTAACGCCGGTATTTCTGATACCGGTTGATCACACAGAAAAGGTCATCGGCGAGGAGGAACGCGTTCGCCGCGATGTAGTCCCCGAGCCCTTGGATAGCATCGGTCAGGCTCCCCTCCGGATCGCGCTCGTCGAACCGGTCGAGGAGGTAGCGAAAGTAGCGAAGCGAGTCGGTCTCTCCGGGGTACCCAGCGATAAGTGGATCGTTGATCGTCCCGTTGTGGCAGAAATAGACGACCTTCCCGGATCGCTCTTCGGCGAACGGATGCGTGTTCTCCTTGGTAACAGCGCCGACCGAGGCACGCCGGGCGTGAAGGAGGAAGACCCGCCTTTCTGCGAGCGCCTCGACCTTCGGATCGGCCCAGAACGGGAGGACACCGCGGATAGCCTCAAGCTTTCCATCGGCCGCGTAGACCGCACCCCATCCATGGGGATGATCGTACGCTCCTCTGGAAGGATTCCGCTCGTGAAGCGCGTTCATCCCACGGGCCATCCGGGAGAACGGTCGGATTAGCAAACTCCCATCGATTCCATGCGGGGAAGCGACCATCCGGCACATCGCAAGACGAGGTTACCTGCCTCGGTCTGATCTCGCAATCAAACTCGTTTCTGAAAGGGCTAGAGAAAAGGTGGGAGTGGAGAATTCTGGTGGAGGTGGCGGGAGTCGAACCCGCGTCCGGAGATACAGCCACTCGGCGTCTACAAGCTTAGACCCGCGTTTTCATCTCGGAACCGGCCCTCCCACGGGCGGGATGGCCCGAACCCAGCTTCCCGAGGTTCGTCGCGCCGGGGGAAGCGCCCGAACGCGATATACCCGCCTTAGTCGACGCCTTTCCGGGGCCGGCGAGGCTCCCCGTCAGACGGCCTCCCCTAGTTTAGGGAAGGAGCAGCGAATGCGTAATCCGCAGTGTTCGCAGTTATTGTTTTTCCGCCAGTTTATGGAGATGGCAGACGCTCCGCTTGCAGCCTCGTTTGAGTAACTCCGTCGAAGCCGTATCACCCCCCATGTCAAAGAACCATCGAAAGTATAGCCGCCCCGGGTTGAGAAGGCAACCGCAAACCCGATAAGATCATAGAGTATCAGATGCGATACGTGATGATTCCGATCCTCATCGTATTCGCAGCCGGGACGTGCATCGGTTCGAGATGCGCGGTCCCTCAAACCATCTACATTGCAGGTGCCGGTGCCGCCCTCGCCCTGGGGATCGCCCTCCGGGGGAGCTGCTCCGGCCGGCCGTTCCTCTTCCTCGCGATCCTCCTCCTCGGCGCCCTGCGGGGGAGCGTCATCGCCCCGTTTCCGGACTGGCTCCTCAACCGGGCGCCGTACATCCGCGAGATCGAGGGGACGGTCGTCTCCTATCCGAGCATCGGGGAGGACCGTCTGACCTTCACGCTCGAACCGGACCGACTCCCGGCGAGG
>QMQL01000075.1 GCA_003650505.1 Candidatus Acetothermia bacterium
GAGGTCCGGCTCCTCGGCGAGTACGCGGGCGAGGGCGGCGCGCGCCTCCTCACCCCCGGAAAGGGTGGAGATATCGCGGGAGAGACCGGCCGCGGAGAACCCGACCCCGGCGAGGGCGGCGCGGATCCTCGCCTCGATCGTGTACCCCCCCTCCGCGGCGAACCGGTGGAGGAGGTCGTCGTAGCGGCGGAGGGCCTCCTCATCGGCGGAGTCTGCGATCCTCTCCTCGACGAGCCGACGAACCACCTCGATTTCGCCGCCCTCGACTGGCTCGAAGAGCGGCTCCTCACCTTCCCGGGCGGGCTCGTTCTCGTCTCGCACGACCGCCACCTCCTCGACCGGGTATCGAACAAGACGTGGGAGATAGCGTTCGGAGAGGTCGCGGTCTATCCCGTCGGTTACACCGCCTCGCGCGAACTCCGGGCGGCGGAGCACCGCCGGAGGCTCGAGCTGTACGAGAGGCAGGAAGAAGAGATCGAACGGCACAAGGACTTCATCCGCCGTCATCACGCCGGGCAGAAGCACAGGCAGGCGAAGGACAGGGAGAAGAAGCTGAAGAGGATCGAGAGGGAGCGGATCGAGGCGCCGAAGGAGGGGAAGAGGATCGCCCTCTCGATCACGATCGGCCACCGGAGTGGGAGGCGGGTCCTATCGCTCCACGATCTCGCGATCGGATACGACCGGCCCCTGTTCTCCATCCCAAGGATGGAGCTTCACCGGGGGGAGAAGATCGCGATCATCGGGCCGAACGGGTGCGGGAAGACGACGCTGATGAAGACGATCATGGGGGAGGTCCGGCCGCTTTCAGGACGGGTCGAGATCGGGCATAACGTGCAGATCGCAGCGTTCCGGCAGACCCAGGAGGACCTCCACGGCGAGGAGAGCGTCCTCGACGCGGTCCTCAAGAGGACGGACCTTACGATCGGCGAGGCGAGGGGGCTGCTCGGAAGGTTCCTCTTCTCCGGGGACGGCGTCATGAAGAAGACGAAGTCCCTCTCCGGGGGGGAGCGGAGCCGGCTCGCCCTCGCCCTCCTCTCCCTGATCGAGGGGAACCTCCTCCTCCTCGACGAGCCGACGAACCATCTCGACCCGGCGAGCCAGGAGATCCTCGAGCGGGCACTGATCGAATACGAGGGGACTCTCCTCCTCGTCTCCCACGACCGCTCCCTCCTCGAGGCGGTCACCACCGGCGTGTGGATCATCGAACGAGGGAGGTTCGTCCCGCACTCCTACGGGTACTCCGAGTACCGGAGGCGGCTGAGGGAGAGCCCGGCCGAAGGGGGAGGGCCTGAGAAGAAGGGCGCGAGCCGATCGAGGGTCAAACCCGGCCGGCAGGCCGCGGGGCAGGAGAGGTACAGGCTGAGGCGGATCGAAGAAGAGCGCCGCGCCGTCGAGGAGCGGATCGAGGCGCTCGAGGAGAGGATCGCCGATCTGGAAGGAGGGCTGATCGAGGCGAGCACGGAGAAGGATGCCGATCGGATCGCATCGCTCGGAGCGGAGTACGAAAGGTTAAGACGCGAGCTCAGCGAGGAGTACGCGGCATGGGAATCACTCGTCAACGAATGGAAAGAGGAGGGATGAATCGAGGGTACCGTTGGACGGGCCCTACCCGCAAAAGATCATGATGCAAGCCGTCGCCGTCACCGATATTCACGGGAATATGCGTCTATATGAGCTTCTGCTGCGCGTAGCCGATCTGTGGAAGCTCACCTCGATCTTCATCACCGGGGACCTGGCTCCGAGTGCACTTCAATCCCCGCCCGAACGATCGGCCCCTATCACAACGGAGGATCAAGGAGTAGTCATACAGAGGGCGTTCTTCACCGAGCAGTTCATCCCTCTCTTCTCCAGTTTCCTCCTCGAACATCGACACACGGATATTTACGTGATTATGGGAAACGATGATCGCCGGGCGAACGAACCGTTGCTCGCGACGTTCGATCGGGAGACGCCGAATTTTCATCTGATGAACGATCGCCTGATTGAGCTGCGTGATTCGCGTCAGAAACAGGCCTTCTTCCCAGAAGAGGTCCCCCTCCTCTGGGTAGCCGGCTACCCGTATGTCCCCCCTGGTGGATCCTTGCTGATGGACTGGGTGAAGTATGAGAACCGGATCAAGCTCCGCCCGGAGGGGATGGATCCCACAACGGACATCTACGAAGCGGGGGTCACCACCGATGCAACGGGACATGGGTCAACGATCGCCGATGACCTCGAGGACTTCGAGTCCTACCTCCTGAAAAACAATCGGACCGATCGGGAGGCTTCTTACGATCCGAGCCGGACAATCCACCTGTTCCACGCGCCTCCCTATGACACGCCGCTCGATTGGACCACCCCTCGCGGGCGGTACGATTACCTCCCCCTCTCCGATCACGTGGGAAGCGTGGAGATCCGCCGGTTCATCATGAGGACTCAACCCTACCTCGTCCTATCAGGGCACTGCCACGAATCGGTCGTTATCGGGGACTACAAGGCCGACTTGGGAAGGACACGCTGCGTCAATCCGGGGAGTCAGACGCATCTCGACGTGCTAAGCCTGGTGCAATTCGATCTCTATCATCCGCAGGAGATGAAGCAGTTCTTCATCCATGCACGCTAGAAACGGACGGGGGCCCCTGGCTCACAGGAGCCCCCGAGGCTTCAGGAGATGAACGCCACAGGCAGACAGGGCTTGTCTCCGGTGAACAGAGGACGGCACCGTAACCATCGCTTCTACGCTCCTGTTCGACATCCACGATATGAACGTCGAGGAGCGCTGTTGGGCCGCGGGCAGACCGAAGCAACGTCCGATAGGAGACCACCAGTGCCAGATCTAACCGCTGCAACAGGTTGGATACTTGGTCCAGTTTATGCTCAACCACAACGATCAGGTCGATGTCCGAACAGATTCCGGCATCGCCGTTCATCGCGCTTCCGTACAAATAGACGGCACGGAATCCACATCCCAAATCCTTAAGGTATTCCCCTATCCCTTTAGCGACGGCGTATCTGAGGGTGCTATGAGGTTCCGGCTCTCCCAGTTGCAGCCTTCGGAGAACGCGGTTGGGGGTCGCGTACATCCGATCCGCACAGAACCTCACAGCACGGTTGAGGACCACCTCCGCTTGAAGCTCAGCCGTAAGCAGACCGCTCGGGATGTTGCGGCTCATCCTCATCTCCCGCACTGTGCTTATGCCTACAGGAAGATACCCCGGAGCTTGATCGCCTGCGCCACCCGCTCCACACCGAGGACGAACGCCGCCAACCGCAACGAGATCTGCCTCTCGTGGGAGAGATCCCACACCTCGGTGAGCGCCCGCTGCATAATCCGACCGAGCCGCTGGTTGGTCTCCTTCTCCTCCCAGGCGAAGCACTGGATGTTCTGCACCCATTCGAAGTACGAGCAGACAACCCCTCCGGCGTTAGCGAGGATATCGGGGACGACAAGGGTCCCCTTCTCGCCAAGGATGAGGTCCGCCTCAGGGGTGGTGGGACCGTTCGCCCCTTCCACGATGACCCTTGCCTGTACGTTCGCCGCGTTCCTAGAGGTGATCTGCGCCTCCAATGCAGCCGGGATCAGCACATCGACATCAAGGGCAAGCAGCTCATCGTTTGTGATCTCCTCCATCCCAGTGGCGCTGTAGCCCGCGAGGAGGTGGCCAGGGGAGGTCTCCACGTAGCGAAGGAGATCGTCGACGTCAAATCCGGTCGGACAGTGGTACCCGCCGGAGACGTCGCTGACCCCCACTATCTTGGCCCCCTGCGCCGCCAGAAGCTGCGCCGCGACCGATCCGACGTTCCCGAACCCCTGCACCGCGACGCGCGCCTGGGTGACATCGATCCCGAGCCTCTGCAGGACTCCGATCGTAGTGAACATCACCCCGCGGCCGGTCGCTTCCCGCCGTCCCAGCGCACCGCCGAGCTCGATCGACTTCCCCGTTACGGTACCGGGAACAGCTTCTCCTTTCAGTAGGCTGGCGGTATCGACGATCCAGTTCATGATCGACGCGTTCGTATTGACATCAGGAGCGGGGATGTCCTGCTTCGGCCCGATGAGCGGGAGGATGCGCGCGGTGTAGCAGCGGGTCAGCCGTTCGAGTTCTCGCTCGGAGAGGCGCGTCGGATCGCAGACGATCCCTCCCTTGCCACCGCCGTAGGGGATGTTCACCACCGCGCACTTCCACGCCATCCACCCCGCCAACGCCTTCACCTCATCGAGCGTCACCCCAGGATGGTAGCGAATGCCGCCCTTGCATGGCCCCCGCGCACTGCTGTATTGCACCCGATAACCAGTGAACACCTCGATCTCACCGTCATCGCGGGTGATCGGAATGCTCACCTCCAGGGAGCGCTCAGGGCGACGCAGAATCTCCCAGATACCGTCAGGAATATCGGTATGTTCACGCGCCAGATCCAGCTGCCGCTGCATCATATCAAAGGGATTGACCCTGGTTCCTCGTGATTGCTCCTGCACGGTCCCTGTCGTTTCGTGAACTGCCATCAGACGTTCACCTCCAAGCAGCAAAAGGGTACTCCCTCCGATTGCAGGGGGTAGGGAAAGCGACAGGTATGCGGATTCATTTTTGCACCTGCAACCATCAAACAAGACAGGGGACCGGGCCGGCAAGGTGGGGAAGACGGCCGGCCTCTTTCCCGGTTTTTATGCGCGGGCAAGCCGGAAAAGGATGGTCAAGTGAGGGTGCGTGCTCTGTTACTTGACAAGCCGAGATTGGGATCCCGTGGATTCCTACCGTGTATAGACGCCTCCCTTTCTCCTGTCTCCTCACATTGGGGGGATCGAAGTGAACCGGTAGAGTTATCCGGTGGACCATGAGAGAGATAAGCGAGAAGATCCTTCCCGAACAGGTTGACTGGCAGCGGATCATTAAGACCTACTCTCCTCTTAACGTCCGCTATCCGGAAGGGGAGCTGATCTACCCGGTAGGGGCCTACGCCGCCGGGGTCTATCTTATAGCTAGCGGGTTGGTGAGTGATCAGTCCAGACCGCAAACCAAGCGCCGCCGGCATCCTCCGCTCGAGATCCTCGGACCGGGGAACCTCATAGGGTTGGAGATCCTACTGAGGGACTCCGGCGGCCTACACCTTAGTTGTGCCCGTGCAGTCAGCGAGACAGAGCTTTTCTTCTTTGAGAGGGAGA
>QMQL01000076.1 GCA_003650505.1 Candidatus Acetothermia bacterium
ACGAGGTCCTGGGGAGGCTCGCAGCGATCGACCGGGAGGATATCGCCCGCGTCCTCGAGCGGTTCAACCGGCCGGAGATGGCGAACCTCGCCACCGTCGGGCCGAACACCGCCGGACGCTGAGGTGGGCAGAGCCGCCCGAGAATCCCCGGCTACTTGTTGAGCTTTCCCTTCATCCGGCATAGAATCCTCGCGCGATGACCATCACGAGTGCGATCTATCCGGGGAGCTTCGATCCGATAACCTACGGGCACATCGATATCGTCCGGCGGGCGAAGAAGCTCTTCCCGCGCCTGTTGATCGCGATCGTCGCCAACCCGAACAAATCGACCCTGTTCACGATCGAAGAGCGGATGAAGATCACCGAGGCCGCCCTCGCCGAGGTCGGGCTCGATGGGATCCAGGTGATCTCCTACGCCGGACTCCTCGTAAACTGCGCCAAGGAGCATGGGGTGAGCGCGATTGTCCGCGGGCTGCGGGCGAACTCCGATTTTGACTACGAGTTCCAGATGGCCCTGACCAACCGCGACCTCGCCCCACAGTTCGAGAGCGTCTTCTTCATGACAGCGGGAACGTACAGCTTCCTCTCCTCCTCGATCGTGAAGGAGGTCTGCTCCTACGGAGGAGACGTATCGGCGTTCGTCCCGGAGAGCGTCAAGAAGGCCCTCGAGGAGAAACTGGCAGAGAAGCGGGCCGAGAGATCCTCAGCGGGGGAATAGCGGCTCGATCCCAATCACTGTTACCCGAAGCGACGGAAGGTCAGCCGGCCCGAACGCGACGGTCCAGACCCTGAAGGACCGGCCTGCCATCGCTTTTTCAGTTCAGCTCGAGGCCGACGAGGATCGGATCGTGATCCGAGGAACGGTAGGGATCATCCCGATAGAGGGAGTCGATCTGCCCCTTCGACTTGTAGGCGCTCTCGTACCCGAGGACGGGCGGTTCGTCGGCGTTGATGTGCCAGACCCCGGCACCGGTCACCTGATCGGTCAGGCTCGCCGAAGCGAAGGCGTGATCGAGACGACCGGCCTCTCCCATGTACACGTAAGTATATGACTCGTCCCCGGAGTAGCAGTCGATGAGATCGGTGTAGCTGGCATCCTGGATCGTCGCTATCGGATCCTCATTCGGATAAGCGTTCAAATCCCCGACGATCAGGACGTCCGGGTCACCCGAGCCGGTCGGATCGGTCTCGATCCAGGAGAGGATCGCCTCAGCCGCCTCGGTTCGGTTCCGGTTCCAGCACCCCTGGCCGTCCCCCTGGTCCCGATCCGGGCCGTGGGCGCGGCTCGGGCTCTTCGACTTCAGGTGGGCGACGAGGACGGTGAACTCCGCCCCGCTCGAGCGCTCGGCGAACGTCTGCGCGAGCGGGGGGCGGTTCATCTCGGGGAGTTCGTCGGCTGGGAGGACCGCCGGATCGCCGACCGGCTCGACCGACTCGATCCGATAGACGATAGCGACCTTTATCTGATCGGTCCCGAGCCGGTCGACGCCGGGATCGACGTAGGCATAGCTTGTGCCGCTCGGAGCGGCGGCGTTCATCCCCGAGACGAGTTGAGCGATCGCGCTACCCGGTCCGAACCCGTCGTTCTCGATCTCGGCGAGGCCGATCACATCAGCGTCAAGCCCTATGAGGGCGGCGACGAGCTTCGCCTCCTGCCGCTCGAAGTCGGCGTGAGTGGCCGCACCGCGGCCCGTGGGAAATCCGGACCCGTCGCCATCGCCGTTGAAGTAGTTCTCCACGTTGAACGAGGCGACCTTAAGTCTCCCGTCGAGGTCGGGGGGCGCGGGTGGACGCGGGTTTGCCGCGATGAATTCCGGATCGACCGTCGGCTCGATCATGTAGGTATCGCTGATCGTCGTCAACACCCCCTCGAGGCCGCGTACCGTGTACCCATCACGGAGGGTGTTCGTAGCCGAAAGCCCGGGAGAGGGGTAGAGGATCGGGTCGGGGTTCTGGCGGGAGGAGCCATCATCGAGGACGATCCGGTTGAGGACGTTCGAAGCCATGCAAGCCTCGGCCTCCGCGCCGGGGGCGGCGACCTCGGTCGGGCAATACAAGCGGCCGTTCGATAGGGTTACCTCCCCGTAACGGCCGAGTCCGTAGGTGTCGGTCACGGTCAGCTCCTGCGGAAACCGGACCCGCATCCCCTCCACCCGCTCCAGCCATCCCCCTTCAGGGATGGGGAGGCGGACCTCGATCGGGCTCGGGAGCGCCTCCCGCCCGCACTCCCTCACCTGCGAGATCTCCCTCAACTCGGTCAGGCCCTTGTACTCGGCGACCTTCCCCGTGACGCAGACGAGCTCGCCGACCTCGACGTCAAGGCTCCCGTCCGGGTCGTACACGAAGATCCCCTCCGAGGTGTCAGGGTCGGAATCGGCATCCCGATCCTCCTCCTGGAGGAAGTAGTCGTCAAGGCCATCCCCCCCGGCATACTCGGCGACGACTACCGCGGAGACGGTGACCGTCTCGCCGATAAGCGGACTCCTCGAACCGGCCCCCTGGATCGCCGAGATCTTCGTAGGTTCCCCTCCGCACGTACACGGCTCCGGCACATTCCGTTCGGCGATTGGGCCGACGACGAAGACCCCGACCAGACAGGCAATCACCGCCCACAGCAGTATCCTGTTCAACTGATATCCTCCGTGGCATCGTACCCCCGGATCCACCCTGAGGGCAAGGAACATCCAACTTACTTACTCATCAATGGGATTCACCTGAATTCGAAGTGTGACTAACTAAGCGAGAAACCCGCCGTTGGGAAGCTCTATCCGTTCGCCACCGAGGTAACCGAGGAACCGTTCGAACACCGCTTGGATCAGCGGATTTGCTAAGGGAAGCCCGCCCGGCTCCTCGTGATAAGAGATGACGGAGAGGATCCCGGTCTTCGGATCGTAGCGACCATCAAACCGGCCGACGAACCGATCATTGTAGAGGACTGGAAGGACGTAGTACCCATACTTCCGTTTCTCGGCCGGCTTGTACACCTCCCAGGTGTAGTCGAACCCCCACAGCCGTCTCGTCGCCTCCCGGCTGCAGATCAGAGGATCGAGCGGGGCGATGAACCGCGGGATCGGATGAAAGTCGGCCGCTTCGGCCTTCGTCAACCCCTCTGCGATATCTGTCGCCGCGTAATACGTGGTCTTCATCCCCTCGACACGGACCAGGCAGAGCTCGTCCTCCTCGGCCAACCGCTCGGGGAGCCGGGCGCGCCGGGCCTCGCGGAGGAACGCCCACGCGTCGGCATCCCCCCGGGCGGGAAGGAGGCCGACCATCCTGACGCGGCGCTTCAGAAGGAAGCGGATGAACCCGTCGTAGGAGGGCGGGACTTCCTCCAGGAGGCCCTGCGGGATCACCCGCTCGGTCAGATCGAAGTAGCGGCGGTAGTTAACGCGGTGGGAGACGCTCAATTTTCCCTTGTTCCAGAGGGACTCGAGCGCCCCGTTCGCCGCCCGGGTCGACTTCCAGGATCGGTCCTCGCCCTGGGCGATCTCCATCGCCCTCAGCTCCCGGCTGGAGAGGGGGCCGACCTCCGCAACGGCGCGGTAGACCGAATCGATCGCGCCGGGATGCTCCTGCTCGATCCTCTCCTCCCGCCTCCGCTCCCACGGCTCTCCTCCGGCCTCCATCAGGGCGCGGAACATCGAAAAATCCCCGATCGAGATCGCACAGAGGACCTTGTCCCAGTACTCAAACCCGATCCGTTCCCCGTGGACGAGGCGGAGGAGATCGCCGGGATGCGTCCCGTCCACTCGCGCCTGGACGACGAGGTCATGATTCCGGCCGAGGACCGGGAGGGGATCGAGTTGGATCGAGCCGATCGCGGGGAGGAGTCCCCTGATCCCATCCTCTCCTGCCGGCCAGGCCCAGCTGTGGAGTCCGACCGCCCACAGCTGGTAGATCCGCGCCTGCGAAGGCTCAATGGTGATCTCCATTTCGCTCATCTTACCCATAGCGTCGCGGCATAACCATCCCTCCCTTTGCCTTCTGGCCGCTTCGCTGTATGATTTGGGTGTCAAAATCTCCGATCCGTCTTACCTACGGGACAAACCTAAGGTGGACGGGCGATAGGGTGTAGCTGGAAACGGCTATGCCTCCCGTATTTGGAAAGGAGGTTTAATGAGGTTCCGCACGGTGCTCCTTGCCGGAGCGTTGCTGCTCGCATCGTTTCAGGTCTCGTTTACCCAGGCCGACACCGGCCCGCTTCTCATCTTCCACGCCGGGAGCCTCACCGTCCCGTTGGACCGCCTGACAGAGGCGTTCCGGGTCGAACACCCGCGGGTGACATTCGCCCCCGAGTCCTCGGGGAGCCGGACCGCCGCCCGGAAGGTGAGCGAGCTCGGCCGGGAGGCGGATATCGTGATGTCCGCCGATTACACGGTGATCGATGAGCTCCTCATCCCCGAGTTCGCCGACTGGAACATCGAGTTCGCCTGCAACACGATGGTGATCGCCTACACCGACCGATCGGCGTACGCGGATGAAATCACTCCGGACAACTGGTACGAGATCATCACCCGGCCGGGCGTGAACTACAGCCACTCCGACCCGGATGCCGATCCATGCGGCTACCGGACGCTGATGGTCTGGCAACTGGCTGACCGCTACTACGACGTCCCCGGGCTTTACGAGAGGCTCGCGGAAGGCTGCCCGCCGGCGAACGTCCGGCCGAAGGCGGTGGAGCTGATCGCCCTTCTGCAATCGGGGGAGATCGACTACGCGTTCGAGTATCGCTCGGTCGCGGTGCAGCACGATCTTGAGTTCGTCGAGCTTCCGGACGAGATCAACCTTAGCCGGACGGAGTACGCCGATTTCTACGCCGGAGCGGAGGTCACCATCAGCGGGAAGGAGCCGGGAGAGACGATCACCAAACGCGGAGCCCCGATCATCTACGGGCTGACGATCCCGAAGGATGCCCCTCATCCGGAGCTGGCGGCGGAGTTCGTGGCGTTCGTCCGAGGACGAACGCCACGAACTCCGCCGCCAGCTCCGGGTGAGGGGCATCCTTCGGGATCGTCAGCCCGTCGATGATCGGG
>QMQL01000077.1 GCA_003650505.1 Candidatus Acetothermia bacterium
GACCGGGAGGCTCGCCGATGCACAGTACGAAGAGGACCGCCGGTTCCACCTCCTCGTCCCGGAAAGCTGCCCCGGTGTTCCGAGTGAGATCCTCGATCCGAAGAACACCTGGAGCGACAAGGCAGCGTACGAGGAGAGAGCGGATAGGCTCGCCGGCGAGTTCGTCGCCCACTTCAAGAAGGCCTACGGGGATAAAGGGATCGATCCCGAGGTCGCCTCCGAGTGCCCCGGCCACTGAAGCAGAACAATGTGCTGTTAACCCGAGCTGTCCGCCTCTGGTTTCTTCCTGTTAGCAGCTGCATTATAGAGGATCCAGTTTTCGCTCCCCCTTGACAACATAACAGTGTGATGTTATACTGCGCCATCTTATCCATGGGGTGAGCACGATGAACATAACCGGTACGATGCTCGGATGGTCCGGAATGATGGGGAAGGGCGATCATCGCTCCACGTGTTTCGCCAGGGTCGTCTCCCTCCGGCGGTTCCGGAGGGTCTCCGATCGGCTGAAGACAAGCGAGTGTGCGATCAACCGGCCGCATGTCGGCGCGGTGACCGGGCCCGTGCGGGAGAGTTGAAGGAGCGACGATGAACATCGACGAAGAGAAACTGATCTCGAAGAAGGAGGTCCTCGAGGAGACCGGGATCTCCTACGGTCAGCTCTACCGCTGGAAGCGGAAGGGGCTGATCCCGGAGTCGTGGTTCGTCCGCCGCTCGACGTTCACCGGGCAGGAGACCTTCTTCCCCCGCGACAAGATCATCGAGCGGATCGAGCAGATCAAGGAGATGAAGGGGAAGCGGCCGCTCGACGACCTGGCCGAGATGATCACCGAGAAGGTGAACGAGAAGCTCCAGATCGCGTTCGACCGGCTGCAGGAGCTCGATTGGCTCGACGAATCGATCCTCAGGGTCTTCGACATCGACAAGGAGGAGAAACGCCCGCTTTCGATCAAGGAGGCGCTCTGTCTCGGCGCGGTCAGCTGCGTCCGCGGCTCGACGCGCGGGGAGGAGCGCGATCTTCTGAAACGGACCCTCGAGGTCGCCCTGGAGAGGAACGACCTCCTCGATCGGATCCCGGATGAGGCGCTCCGCCTGTATCTTCTCCGGAAGCGCCTCTCCGGGGGCGGGATATCGGCGGAGGTCAGCCTGGCGGCGGTGACCGGCCCGGGCGCGATCTTCGACCCCGACATACAGTTGGTCGAGACGGTCGATCTTGGCGAGGTCTTGGAGCGGATCAAGCTCGACCTCGGGAAGGAGCCGGGGACGAAGTCCGATACGGAGGATGAAGATGAACGATAAGAGGAATTCAGCGAGCATATCGGGCGCGGGGACGATCAGCGGCGGTACTTATTCGCGGGTGTCGATCTCCGGCGCGGGGAAGGTGACCGGCGACATCGTCGCCGACGAGCTGAGGATATCGGGGGCGGGGAAGGTCGCCGGCCGGGCCGAGGTGCAGGAGATCGTCACCTCCGGGAGCGCGGCGTTCGCCTCCGACGTCATAGCCGATGAGATGCGGGTCAGCGGTAGCGCCCGCGTCGACGGGCAGGCGAGGGTGAAGGAGCTGAAGTGCTCGGGGACGTTCAAGGTGGAGAAGGGGGTCGCCGCCGAGTACGTCAAGGTGAGCGGGAGCCTCCGCGCCGGTGAGGATGTCGAAGCGGAGATATTCAAGGCGAGCGGGGGGTTCAGGATCGAAGGGCTTCTCACCGCCGACAAGATCGAGATCAAGCTCGGCGGCCGCTGCTACGCCAAGGAGATCGGCGGGGAGCGGATCGACGTCCGCCGCGGCGGCTGGCGGGAGAAGGGGATCCTCCTCGATGGGCTCGTCAAGCTGTTCGCCGGCGGGGGTACGGCGGCCCTTGAGACGAAGCAGATCGAGGGTGACGAGGTCTCCCTCGAGGACACCGAGGCTGAGGTCGTCCGTGGTAAGAAGGTCGAGATCGGCCCCGGCTGCCGGATCGGAAGGGTCGAATACTCCGAGTCCCTGAAGGTGGCCTCCGACGCGGTCGTGAAAGAGCGGGTGAAGGTCTGATGATCGGCGCCCTGATCGGGCTCGTCGTCGCTGCCGTGGTCCTGGTCGCCGTCCTCGCCGGGGTGATCGGCGGGATCCTCGCGATACCGGTCCTCGTGATATCGATCCTCGGGGCGATCCTGTTCTCGCCGGTCTTCATCTGGCTTGTGATCGCGGGATTGGTCCTCTTCGGACTGAGGCGCCTCAGTCGGGCACGCTAGAAAAGGGATGGTGAAGGTCAGGGAGGATTGGAAGGGTCCGTTTTTTACGATCTGGACCCTCCAGCAGTTCTCCCTCGTCGGGAGCCAGCTCGTCCAGTTCGCCCTCGTCTGGTGGCTGACCAAGACGACCGGATCGGCGACCGTCCTCGCCACGGCGACGATGATCGCCATCCTCCCCCAGGTCCTGATCGGCCCGTTCTCGGGGGCACTGGTCGACCGGTTCAGCCGGCGGGCGGTGATGATCGTCGCCGACGGGTCGATCGCCCTCGCCTCGGCGTGGCTGGCGTACATGTACTTCGCCGGGTCGGTCGAGGTCTGGCATATCTACATGATCGTGGCGATCAGGGCGATCGGGGGAGGGTTCCACTGGCCGGCGATGTCGGCATCGACCGCCCTGATGGTCCCGGAGCGGCACCTGACCCGGGTCGCCGGCCTGAACCAGACGATGCAGGGGGTGACGAACATCGTCTCCCCGCCGCTCGGGGCGATCTTCCTCGCGATCCTCCCGATGCACGGGATCCTCGGGATCGACGTCGCCACCGCCGCGCTCGCCATCGCCCCCCTCCTGTTCATCCGGATCCCCCGGCGGGAGAAGGCGGAGGGTAGGGCCTCCTACATCTCCGAGGTCCGCGAGGGGTTCCGCTACGTCTGGCGCTGGAAGGGACTCCTCTGGGTGATCGGGATCGCGATGCTGATCAACTTCGCCGTCAACCCGGCCTTCTCCCTCCTCCCCCTCCTCGTCCGTAAGCACTTCATCGCCGGCGCCATCGAGCTGAGCTGGCTCGAATCGGCGTTCGGGATCGGGATCGTCGCCGGCGGGATCGGGCTGAGTATCTGGGGAGGGTTTAAAAGGCGGATCTTCACCTCCCTTTTCGGGATCGTCGGGATGGGGGTCGGGGTCCTCCTCGTCGGCTTGCTCCCCGGAAGCGGCCTCTACTACGCCCTCGGGGCGCTCCTGTTGGTCGGGCTGATGAACCCGCTCGCCAACGGGCCGCTGATCGCCCTCCTCCAGTCGAACGTCGATCCGGCGATGCAGGGCCGCGTCCTCGCCCTCCTCGGGAGCCTCGTCACTGCGATGTCCCCATTGAGCCTCGCCCTCGCCGGGCCGATCGCCGACATGATCGGGATACAGTTCTGGTACATCGTCGGCGGGCTGACGATGCTCGTCACTGGGATCGGGGCGTTCTTCATCCCGGCTGTCATCGGGATCGAGGAGGGGCGCCCGGCACCGAAGCCGGCCGATTGATCAGCGGTTGACAGCGTGGATCGCCCGGCCGAGGGCGTTCTCCGCCGCCTCCTTCAGCCCCTCGGGGAGTGTCGGATGCGGATGGACCGGATCGGCGATCGCCTCGAGGGTGAGGCCGTTCTGCACGGCGACCGCCGCCTCGGAGATCAGGTCAGAGGCCTCCGCCCCGACGATCTGAGCGCCGAGGATCCTCTTTGTCTTCGCATCGGCGACGATCTGGAAGAACCCGTCTGGCTCGTTCATCCCGAGGGCCTTCCCGAGTCCGGCGTACGGGAACCGGCCGACGAGGATCTCGTAGCCCTCCTCCTTCGCCCGCTTCTCCGACAGCCCGACCGAGGCGAGCTCGGGGGAGGTGAATATCGCCTGGGGGATCTTGTCGTAGTCGAGGGGGTAGTCCTCTTTTGCAAAACGTGCCGCGAGCTTCACCCCCTCGGCCGATGCCTTGTGGGCGAGCATCGGGCCGGGAGTGAGGTCCCCGATCGCGTAGATCCCGGGGACGCTCGTCGCCAGGTTCTCGTCGACCATGACGAACCCGCGGCGGTCGAGCTCGATCCCGAGCTCGGCGAGCCCGGCCGAGTTCGGCCTCCGACCGACGGCAAGGAGGATCCGATCGGCGCGGAACCGCTCCCCCTCCTTCGTCTTCACCACCGCTACCTCACCGTCTTTCTCGTATCCCGCTGCCGCGGTCCCGGTCCGGATATCGATCCCCGCAGCCTTAAGCCCCGCCTTCACCCGGGCGATCGCCCGCCTGTCGATGTCGAGGCCGGGGAGGATCTCATCCATCAGCTCGAGGACGGTCACCGCGGTCCCGAGCCGGGAGTAGACCGTTGCGAGCTCAAGGCCGATCACTCCCCCGCCGATCACGACGAGCTGCTCAGGGATGGAATCGGGATTGAGCGCGTCGGTCGATGACCAGACGATCGGGTCGGAGAATGAAAACCCGGGGATCTCGACCGGGGCCGATCCGAGGGCGAGGACGATCCGCTCCCCGGTGATCTCATCCCCGCTCGAGAGGGAGACCTTCCCGGAACCGAGCGGCTCCGCTTCGGCCTTGATCAGGGTTACACCGTTTGCCGCAAGGAGCTTCTCCACACCGGTTACGAGCCGCGCGACGATCCCATCCTTCCAGGCGATCAGCCGGGGGAGGTCGATCTTCGGCCGGGGAAAGTCGATCCCGAAATCGCCCGCTTTGCCTGCCCGCTCGATCAGCCCGGTCGCCGCGTAGAGCGCCTTTGTCGGGATGCAGCCGCGGTTCAGGCATACCCCGCCGACCCTCTCCTTCTCGACGAGCGCGGTCTTCAACCCGAGCTGCCCCATCCGGATCGCGGCCACGTAGCCGCCCGGCCCTCCGCCGATGATGATCGCCTCGTAGTCCATTCCGATCCCTCCGGCCGAAACGGTATCCGGAGAGCAGGGATTCCTCAAACCCGGATTGGCAATCGGCCGATCGATCCGGATAATCGCTGCATGAGAAAGGGAAGTTCGCAAGAGCTCATCCTCGGCTGTCACCTATCGATCGGGAAGGGGTTTTCCGCCGCGATCGACGCGGCCGAACGGC
>QMQL01000078.1 GCA_003650505.1 Candidatus Acetothermia bacterium
CCGACGCCGCCCCCGCCATCGTCCGGGTCCTCGAGGGGCTCGACGGTGTGAGCAGCGTCGAGACGAGCGGGGGAGACGAGACCGATAACGCCAGCGGGATCGGGATTCAGACCAGGTTCGGCCTCCTCGGCGGGCTCGTCGTCTTCGTCGTCCTCAGCCTCCTCCTGGCACGGAAGGGCTTCTCGGTCCTCCTCCGGTCGTTCGCGAACGAGGTCAGGCTGATGCGTCTCTCCGGGGTCTCCGAGTGGATGATCTACCCCCCGGTCGTCGGACTCGGCCTCCTCGTCGGCCTCCTCGCCGGTCTCCTCCTCATCGTGGGGATCTATCTCTTCCAGTACGCCGCCGAAGCCTCGGCCGAGCTCGGCGCGCTGATGAGCGGAGGGCATGCGCTTGCGATCGCGTTCGCCGGGCTCTCCCTCGGAATCTTCATCGGAGGGCTGTGCGGCCTGTTCGGGGTGAGCATCCTCTCTTCGCGCGAGTTCGAGCCTCTCCCTTAACACTCGGTCTCCTTCCCTCCCCGCAGGTAGCTCAAACCGCGCTGGGCGAGGTAGACGATCCCGGCGACGACGAGGATCGATTCCGCCCCCTTGAACATCAGGGAGTAGGCGACGACCCCTTGGACCGGTATGGACGGCGCGACGAGGCGGAAGATCCCGATCATCCCCGCTTCTCCCGTTCCGAGGCCTCCCGGCGTGATCCAGAGGAACGACGACAGGAGGATGTTCAGCGTGAACAGGAGGGAGAGCTGGGGGAAGGTAAGGGAGATACCGGAGGAGAAGTGGAAGAAGACAGCCGGCCTGACGTAAACGAAGAACGTGGCCAGGGTCTGGACGGCGAAGGCGGCGAGCGTCCCTCGCCGGTACCTGGTGAACGCGAGGTGGACCTCGTCCTCGGTCTCCGCTACCTTTGCCGCCGCCCGGGCGAGCGGATCCCCCCAGCGGCGGATGATCCGGCCGATCCCGTTCAGACCCCGGCTGATCCACTTCAGGTTCCAGGCGAAGTTGAGGAGCCCGACGATTATCCAGAACGTTATGAAGCCGATCCCGGCCATCAGGAGCCTCTTTTCTGACAACGGGATCGCCGGGGAGATGATCGCCTGGAACCCCCCGACCAGGATGAACACGATCATGCTCAGCCCGCCGAGGAACCTCTCGACGATCACCGTGGCGAAGACCCGCGTCGCCGGGGCGAGCTCGCGATCGGCGACCATGAACGCCCGGACCGGCTCCCCGCCAAAATAGAGGCTGGGGGTGATGTAGCTGATCGCGTACCCGCTCAGTCGAGCCCCGACGATCTTCCGGATAGGAAGATGGATCCCGTAAGTGAGGAGGATGATCCACCAGCAGACGATCCACGCCGCCATGGCAAGGGCGACGCTTCCGAGGACGGCGATGATCCCTCCCGCCCCGAGGGAATGGACGTGGGAGATCGTCTGGCGCCAGCCGACGAAGTAGAGGACCCCGCTCAACGCCCCCGCCCCGACCAGCCCGGAGAGGGCGTACCTCAACCCGTTTCTAAGGGGCCTCTTCATGGGGGGATACTAGCATGGGGCTTCCGGCCCGATCAAGGACACGTCCGCTCGAGGTGGAGGAGGGCCATGTTCAACGCCGCCTCGACCGCCGAACGCCGGACGGCGGAGCGGTCTCCGTCGAATCGGAATCGCTCGCAGGCGACCCCTCCCTCCCCGGCGATGGAGATGTAGACGAGACCGACCGGCTTATCGGCCGTCCCGCCGTCGGGCCCGGCGATCCCCGTGATCGCGATGGCGATGTCGCCTTCAAACGCCTCCCTGCACCCCGACGCCATCGCCTTGGCCGTCTCTTCGCTCACCGCTCCGAACCGGGAGACGGTCGAGGAGGGGACGGCTAGGAATCTCTCCTTCACGGAGTTGTGATAGGCGATGATCCCGCCGAGGAAATATGAGGAGGCCCCGGGTACATCGGTGATCCTCTTCCCCAGCCCCCCGGCGGTGCACGACTCGGCGACGGCGATCGTCCACCCCCTTCTCTTCAACTCCTCTCCGAGCCGTGCGGCCGGATCCTCCTTCATCATCGGCTTTTCCTCCTTAGAGTGGAGATCGTTTCCTTCCCTACTGCGCAGCCGGCGGAGAGCGGGCAGTCGGAGCACTCGGGACGACGGGGATGGCAGACCGTCCGGCCGAGCCGGATCAGATGGAGATGGAGCCGGCGCATCAGAACCGGATCCTTCGGAAGGATCTGGTTCATCACGCGGTGGGGATCCTCCCCGTTTTCGATCAGGCCGACCCGGCTGAGGACGCGACGGATATGGGTATCTACCGGGAAGTAAGGCTTGCCGAACGAGAAGAGGAGGACGATCCCCGCCGTCTTCTTCCCGACTCCGGGGAGGGAGAGGAGCCAGTTGAGCCCCTCCGCGATCGTCAGCCCGGCGAGGAAGGATAGATCGAGGCCTCCCCTCTCTGCGATGATCCGCCGGAGGCTTTCCTTGATCGAACGGGCCTTCTGACGGTGCAGCCCCCCGACCCGGATCGTAGCGGCGATCTCATCCTCATCGGCATCAGCCACCGCCTCGAACGACCGGAAGCGGCCGATGAGCGATTCGTAAGCGCGATCGCGGTTCGAATCGTTCGTGTTCTGGGAGAGGATCGTGGCGACGAGGATCTCGACCGGGTCGTTCGGCCGGCGTTTAACCTCTCCGAACCGTTCGTCGAGCCTCCCTGCGATCCAAGCGGCGAGCTTCCCTCTCGTCATCCCCCGTCAGGATAGGAGAGGAGGCGTCCGATCGCAACTGGTCGCGGGTGCGGACGCGATGTAGAATGGAGAGCCATGATCGAGGTGAGGAAGGAAGAAGACGTCTTCGTCCGGATGTTCGATGGTGAGGACCTCCTCGCCGGGCTCTCCGGGCTTTCCGTCGACAGCGCTCTGATCCTCGGCGGGATCGGGATGGTCCGCGACCTCCGGCTCGGGTACTGGAACGGAAACGCCTATGAGGAACACAGGATCGACGAGCCGACGGAACTCCTGACGATGCAGGGGAACATCGCCATGCACGGATCGGAGCGGGTCGTGCACTGCCATGCCTCCGTCGCCCGGAGGGACGGGACGGTCGCGGGCGGGCATCTCCTCGCCGCTAAGGTGGCCAACACGGCCGAGATCGCCCTCCGCTTGCCGCCGGGGATCTCCCTGGAACGGAGGGAGGAGGCCACCGGCCTGATCGGCCTCTATCCGACCGGCTAGACGAACCGCCTCTCGTCGCGGAGGCCGTTCAAGAAGGCCTTCCCGCTCGTCCGGGGGCGACCCTCCCGCTGGATCTCGAGGATCTCGATCAGGTCGTCCCGGCAACCGACGAGGAGCCGGCCGGTCTCCGGGAGCGCGATCTCTCCCGGTTGGATCTGCCCCTTCCCGATCCCGGTGAGCGCGGTCCGGTGGACCTTCACCCTCTCCTCGTCGAGGAGCGTCCATGCGCCGGGCCACGGGTTCGTCCCCCTGACTAGGTCGTGGACCTTCCTCGCCGGCCTCTCCCAGTCGATCCGGCCGTCCTCGCGGCTCAGCCGTGGGGCGAGGGAGGCACCGGTCGGCGGCTGTGGCCTCGGCTCGAGCCTCCCGGTCGAAAGCCCCTCGATCGTCTCCCTTATCCCCTCGGCGCCGAGCCTCGCCAGCCGGGCCTCGAGCTCACCGGCCGTCTCATCCATCCCGATCGGGAGCGACCGCTGGAGGAGGATATCCCCCGTGTCCATCCCCTCGTCGATCAGGAATGTGGTGATCCCGGTCGTCGTCTCGCCGTTTATTATCGCCCAGTTGACCGGGGCCGCTCCCCGGTAGGCCGGGAGGAGGGAGGCGTGGATGTTCACCGTCCCGTGAGGGGGGATCGTGAATAGCTTCGGCCTCAGGATCTGGCCGTAGGCGGCGACGACGATCAGATCGGGGGAGGCCTCTCTGATCGTTGCTATCGGCCCGTCGCTGTTCACCCGCTCGGGCTGAACGACGGGAAGGCCGAGCCTGAGGGCCTCCTCCTTCACCGGGGGAGCGGAGAGGCGCCTCCCTCTCCCCGCCGGGCGGTCCGGCTGGGTGATGACGAGAGGGATCTCGTACCTCTCGGCGAGCAAAGCAAGGGAGGGGACAGCGAATCTCGATGTCCCGATGAAGACGATCCTCACTTCTTCTCCCGGCGATTCCGCTCGTACTCCTTCCGGATGCTCTCCCTCCGGGCCGGGCTCAGCCGGTCGATGAACAGCCTCCCCTCGAGGTGGTCAATCTCGTGCTGGATCGCCCGGGCGAGGAGACCCTTCCCCGTGATCCTCACCTTCGAGCCGTCGAGGGTCGTCCCCTCGACTGTCGCCTCGGCGCTCCGCTTCACCGTGGCGCTGACGCCGGGGACGCTCAGGCATCCCTCGGTGAACTCCTCGGTCTCCGGCGACGTCGAGACCAGCTCCGGGTTGATCAGGATGTGGAACTCGCCGTCGACATCGAGGACGATGATCCTCTTCGACACCCCTATCTGCGGGGCGGCGAGCCCGACGCCGTCGGCGCGGATCATCGTCTCGACCATCCTCTCGCAGAGCTTTCTCAACCCTTCGTCGACCTTCCCGACCGGCTCGGCCTTCCGCCGGAGGACAGGGTCCGGGTATGTGCAGATCTCCATCGCTTTGCCTTCCCTCGGTGGGTGCTGCATTATAATGTCGATATCGATATGACACAAGGGAACGGCGCTTCGAAGGATACGATCAGGAAGGTCATCCGCCTCGAGGAGGCGAACGGCTTCGACAACTCGGCGACGACGTGCGGTTTGGAGGAGTTCATCCGGAGGAACCTACCCCAAGCCGCACCGGTCATCGCCGGCTACGACGGGGCCGGGCACTTCGAGCGTCAACGCCTCCTCGCCCGCCTCCGCGAACACCTCGAAGGAGGGGACGAGGAGGGCCTTGAGCTGTCGAGCCCGATCGCCCGGTTGAAGGGGGTGGGGAAGAGGCGGGCGGAGGGGCTGGCCCGGCTCGGGATCGAGACGATCGAGGACCTATTGTTCTATCTCCCGCGGCGGATCGAGGA
>QMQL01000079.1 GCA_003650505.1 Candidatus Acetothermia bacterium
CGGAGAGGAGGCAAAGGATCCGTATCCGATGCGGATTTGCCAGCACGCTCACAAACTCTGAGATATCACGGCAGGTCTCCTCGTCCATCTCATCTCCTCGTTTGAAAATATTATAATCTTATCTTATCGTATGTCGATATTACCATAACGGAAACCCGGTCGATGAGAAAGGGGGAACCCGCTGCGCCTTAACTACCTAAGGAAAAGGAAGGCTGTAATCCCGCTTTTCATCGGGGTCGGCGCGATCGCCGTTGGGCTGATCATCTACGCCGCGGTCGGCGGCCTGTTCTCCCCGACAAAACCGGAAGGAGCGGCCCGTCAGGCCCCCGCTGCTGATCGCCCCTCGATCGATGAATCGATCCCGGTCGGAACGAGTGTAGGAAACCGCGCCCCCGACTTCACGCTCCGCGCACTGAACGGCGGACCGGTCACCCTCTCCTCCTTCCTCGGAAAGGTCGTCATCCTCGATTTCTGGGCGAGCTGGTGCTACCCGTGCCGGATCTCGATGCCGGCCTTGCACGCGCTGTGGGAGAGATATCGCGATCAGGGGGTCGTCCTGCTCGGCGTCAGCCTCGATCGCTCCGAATCGAACGCGGAAGGTTACCTGAAGGCGAACGGCTACACCGACGTCACCGCCCTTTGGGAATCGCCCTACGCCTCCCAGGCGGTCGCCAAGAGGTATGGCGTCTCCGGGATCCCGCACACGTTCGTGATCGATCGCAATGGGATCATCCGCTTTTCCGGTCATCCAACGCAGCTTACTGCATCCCTGATCGAGTCCCTCCTCTAACGCTATCGAGTTATCCGTGCTCCGTCGGTATACTTTTCGCAAGACCGCTTCGCGCCGATCGGCGCGACAAAGGAGGAACCGTTTTGGACAGTCTCACCGCTTACAAAGCCCACCTCGCTGAGATCGCAAAGCTCCATTCGGCCCAGGCACTCCTCGGCTGGGATCAGCATACCCACATGCCGAAAAAGGGCGTCACAGCGCGCGCCCAGGTTGCGGGGAAGCTATCGAAGATGGCATTCGAGCTCTTCGTCAGCGACAAGATGGGAGAGTACCTGGAGGAACTCGAAAAGAAAGACGGCCTCTCGCTTGAAGAGAAAGCAAGTGTGCGCCGCGTCGGGAGGGACTACAGAAGGCATCAGGCGATCCCGCCTGCATTGATCGAGGAGTTCACGATCGCCCGCTCCGAGGCGCAGTCGGCCTGGGTGAAGGCGCGGGAGATCTCCGACTTCTCCGTCTTCCGGCCGCATCTTGAGAAGATCATCGATTACGTCCGGCGGTTCGCCGATTACTTCGGGTATGAAGAGGAGCCGTACGACGCCCTCCTCGAGGAATACGAACCCGGGATGACGAGCGAGCGACTTCGGGAGATCATCGCCCCGCTCCGAAACGAGCTCGTCCCGTTCCTCAAGCGGCTAATCGACGATGGGACGAAGCCATCCGCCGACGTGTGGAAGGGAACGTTCGACGTCGAAACGCAGCGCAGCCTCGCCAAACGGGCGCTTGAGATCATCGGCTACGACTTCAGCGCCGGCGCCCTCGACGACGTCGCCCACCCGTTCACCACGACGATCGGACCGGGGGACGTCCGCGTGACGAACCGCTATCTCGAGGACGCCCCCCTCTCCGGCCTGTTCGCCGCCCTGCATGAAGGGGGGCACGCTCTGTACAACCAGGGGATGGGGGAGGAGCTCTACTATCTCCTCCTGGCGGACGGCGCTTCGCACGGGATACATGAGTCGCAATCGCGGATGATCGAGAATCAGATCGGCCGGAGCCGGCCGTTCTGGCACTTCTTCCAGCCGATCCTCGCCGAGTACTTCCCGCAGTTTACGAACGTCGATCCGGATGTGCTCTACCGCTCGGCGAACATCGTCGAACCGTCGTTTATCCGCGTCGAGGCCGATGAGGTGACCTACAACTTCCACATCATGCTCCGGTTCGAGCTCGAGAGCGGGCTGATCGAAGGTTCGATAAAGGTCAGCGACCTCCCCGACCTGTGGAACGAGGCGATGGAACGCTACCTCGGGATCACCCCTCCGGACGACGCGCACGGCGTCCTCCAGGACGTGCACTGGTCGATGGGGTCGTTCGGATATTTCCCATCCTACATGCTCGGGAACCTTTACGCCGCCCAGATATTCGCTAGGCTTCGCTCGGATCTCCCCGAGCTGGATGAGAAGATCGCCTCCGGCGACTTCGAGCCGCTCCTTTCCTGGCTCCGGGAGAACGTCCACCGGCTAGGCGGGATCTACGATCCGAACGATCTGATCGAGCGGATCACCGGGGAGGGGCTGAATCCCTCGTATTTCGTCTCCTACGTCACCGACAAGTACAGCGAGATCTACCGGTTGTAGGTTGGAGGGCGCCCGGAGCGCCCTCCGGCTTCATCCCTTCTTCTGGGGTCGCCTGAATCGGCGGCGCGACGGCCTCCGCCGCCGGGCGGAGAGGGGCATCTCCTGCACCCGCTCCGGCTCGGAAGCGGCGCACATCGCAGTGAGGGCGTCGTGGATCGTCTCGAGCTGATACTCCCGCGTCCTCCGCGTGATCGGGATGTAGTCGAACGGATCGGACTTCAGCTGCTCGGCCCATCGCTCCATCTCGGACAGGCAGCGGATCGCACCACCTCCCGAGCCGCCGGCAGCAGCGACGCAGACCGTCGGTTTTCCGGCGAGGATCGTCTCTCCCTTCACTCGCGTCATCTCACAGCGACGGAGCCGGTCGAAGAACGCCTTCATCGGCTCGCTCGGCTCGCCGAAGTAGACCGGGCTGATCCATACGTATCCCTCCGCCTGAGCGAACATCTCCTGGAGCTTCCCGAAATCATCCTGAAGCGAACAGCGGTGCTCGGTCTTGCACGTCCCCCAGCCGTCCTCGCAGACGGTGCAGCTTCCGATCGCGTAATCGTTCAGGTTGATCATCCGGGCCGGGCTATGACCGTCGACCACCCCCTGCCGCGCTGCTTCCCCACATGCGGCCGTAAGCCCATCGTTATTCGGTGTACTCGTGACAATTAAAACCTTCATCGCACTCCTTTTTCAGCTTTCAATCGGATCGTGTGTCGTTTATCGCGGCGAGGACCCGCTCAGGGGTGAACGGCGTCTTCCTAAGCCTTATCCCGACCGCGTCGTGGATCGCGTTAGCGATCGTCGGGATCGGGGCGTTGATCGCGATCTCCCCAACCGATTTCGCCCCCAGCGGGCCGGTCGGCTCGTAGGAGTCGACGAGGATCACCTCGAGCCTCGGCATGTCGAGCGCGCCTGGGATCTTGTAGTCGAACAGGTTTGGATTCCGAACCCGCCCGCGCGAGCTGAACAGCATCTCCTCGGTGAGGGCGTACCCGATCCCGTTGGCGATCGCCCCTTCGACCTGGCCCTCGGCCATCTTCGGGTTGATCGGGGTCCCGCAGTCGACCGCCGCGACGTATTTCAGCACCTTGACAAATCCGGTCTCGGTATCGACCGCCACCTCGGCGAAGCTCGCCATGAACGGGGGCGGGGACTCCTCCGGAACGAACGATGCGGTCGCGCCGATCTGGAACTGGTCGGATCGGTACATCGCGTAGTGGCAGACCTCGGATAGGGTCACCCCCATCCCGTCCGGGGCGATCACCCGCTCATCGGAGAGATCGAGCCGCTCAGGTTCGGTTTCGAGGATCCGGGATGCGACCGTAAGGATCTGCCCCTTCACCTCGTCGGCCGCGCGTTTGACCGCCATCCCGGAGACGTAGGTCGTCGACGATGCGTACGCCCCCACGTCGAACGGGGTCATGTCGGTGTCGGACGAATAGACGATGATCTTCTCGAGCGGCACGCCGAGGACCTCGGCCGCTATCTGGCCGAGGATCGTGTCCGAGCCGGTCCCAAGGTCGGTCGCGCCGACGAGGAGGTTGAACGAGCCGTCCTCGTTCATCTTGATCGTCGCCGCGCCCATGTCGACCTGGGCGATCCCCGAGCCCTGCATGTGAACAGACATCCCGAGCCCGTGCACCCACGATCCCTCCCGGATCCGCTTTCCGCGCCGCTCGTTCCAGCCGATCCGAGACATCCCGACCTCGATGCATTTCTCAAGCTCGCAGCTTCTGATGATCTGCTCGACCCCCTCCCTTCCCTCGCCGAGCTTGACGAAGATCGGAGAGGTCTCACCAGCCCGGATGTGGTTCCGCCGCCGCAGCTCCACCGGGTCGATCCCAAGCTTTTCGGCGAGCTCATCCATCGCCGTCTCGAGCGGAAAGTATCCCTGCGTCGCCCCGTAGCCGCGGTAGGCGCCGGCGACCGGCATGTTGGTGTAGATCGCCTTCCCGAAGAAGCGGACGTTACGGGCCTTGTTGTAAAGCGGAAGGGTCTTGCTCCCGGTGTTGGAGAGGACCGTCAGCCCGTGTGCCCCGTACGCTCCGGTATTGGAGATCGCCTCCATCTCCATCGCATGGAGCGTCCCATCCGCTTTCGCCCCGAGCTTGACGCGGACTCGCATCGGATGGCGGGTGCGGGCGGAGATGAACTCCTCCGGCCGGGAGAGCTCGATCAGCGCCGGCCGCTTCGTCCGCAACGTCACGAGGGCAGCGAGGTCCTCGAGGAGGATCTCCTGCTTCGTCCCGAATCCCCCGCCGATCCGCGGCTTGATCACCCGGATCTTATGCAGCGGGTAGTCGAGGGCGTAGGCGACGATCCTCCGGACGTGGAACGGGACCTGGGTCGAGGTGCGAAGGACGAGCCTCCCGTCCGGATCGAGATAGCTTAGGACGACATGCGGCTCGATCGGGGTGTGCTGCGCGTACTGAAGTTCGCAGACAGTCTCCACGATCACGTCCGATTCGGCGAAACCTTTGTCGAGATCACCGACGTCGATATCGACGTCGGCGACGATATTGCGCTTCGGATCGTAGATTCCAGTGGAATCGTCCTCATCGTGGATCAACGGGGCCCCGGGAGCGAGGGCAGCGTC
>QMQL01000080.1 GCA_003650505.1 Candidatus Acetothermia bacterium
AACCACGGACGAAGACCTTTTGAACTTCAGCATCCTGGGGAGGCCGAACCATCAGCCGTTCGAGAGGACGATACCGGCCGACTTCTCCTCCGCGTCGTTCCCTGCCCGTGCGGCCGTCCTAGCAGCGGACGGGGACGTCGTGATCGACGGGCTCGACTTCGCGGATGAGCAAGGCGACAAGGTGCTGTTCGAATTCCTCAGGAAAATGGGGGTTTCGTTCGACATCGAGGGAAGGCGCCTCACGATCCATCCGACCGCGACACTCCAGGGGATCAGGATCGACCTCTCCGGCGCGCCGGATGCACTCCCCATCCTCGCTGTTGTCGGTTGCATGGCTGAAGGGGAGACGGTGCTCGAGAACGTCGCGATGGCCCGGATCAAGGAGACGGATCGGATCACCGTGATGTGCGAGGAGCTCGCCAAGATGGGGGCTGACATCGAGGAGATGGCGGACGGGCTGATCGTCCGGAAGAGCGCCCTGCATGGAACGACGGTCGACGGACATAACGACCACCGGGTCGTGATGGCCCTGGCGGTCGCCGGCCTGGTCGCAGACGGGACGACCCGGATCGTGGGGGCCGAGTCGGTCCGGATCACGTACCCGACGTTCGTCTCATCGATGCGCGACCTCGGCGCGCGGATGCGGATCGACGAAGAGGGTTGATATGCTCGGAAATACGTTTGGAAGGGTATTTCGTGTCACGACAGCCGGCGAGGCGTTCGGCCCTGCCCTCGTCGGGATCGTGGAGGGGGTCCCGGCCGGGATCCCTCTCACCGAGGCGGAGATTCAGCGCGATCTCGATCGCCGGAAACCCGGGCAGAGTGCGATCTCAACCCCGAGGCAGGAGTCCGACCGCGTCAGGATCCTCTCCGGGACGCTCGATGGAGTGACGACCGGAGCACCGATCGCCCTTGTGATCGACAACGAGTGGGCGACGCTAAAGCACATCGCAGCGTATGCCGACGAGAAGGACATAATCAAGCCCGGGCACGCGACCTACACGTACTTCGCCAAATTCGGCGTTCATCGCGACTGGGTCGCCGACGGACGGGCGAACGGCCGCGAGACGGCGATGCGCGTCGCCGCCGGAGCGATCGCGAAGAAACTCCTCGCCCCGATCGGCGTAGAGATCGTCGCCTACACCAAGGAGCTGGGCGGCGTCCGCTGCCCAGAGATGTCTTATGAACGGATCAAAGAACACGCAGACGAACCACCGGTCCGCTGTCCAGACCCGGAGGCGGCTGAGAGGATGCTCGAACGGGCCCTCGATGCGAAGGCGAAGGGAGACAGCCTCGGCGGGATCGTCGAGGTGATCGCCCGCGGCGTCCCGGCCGGCCTCGGGGAGCCGGTCTTCGACAAGCTCGATGCGAACCTGGCACGGGCAATGATGAGCATCGGCTCGGTCAAAGGGGTTGAGATCGGAGCTGGATTCGCCGTCGCCGGGATGAAGGGGAGCGAGAACAACGATCCCCCATATATCCGCGAGGGGCAGATCGCGTTCCGAACGAACAACGCCGGAGGGATCCTCGGTGGGATCTCAACCGGAGAAGACATCATCGTCCGGCTTGCGGTCAAGCCGACGCCGACGATCGCGCTAGAACAGGAGACGGTCGACATGGTCAGAAGGAGATCGTCGACGTTCCGGTGCAAGACCGCGACCGATCCGACGATCGTCCCCCGGATGATCCCGATCGCCGAGGCGATGATGGCGATCACCCTGATCGATCACGCCATGCTTGCGAGATCACAAGAACACAGGAAGGAGTCATAAATGGGAAAAATATGAGAAACTAATCGTCAAGCCGTTCGACTGGGAGGATCGGGACCTGGTCTTCCACAGCAAACAGGGGATGTCGGAGCTCGGCCCGTTGATCTCGTTCCTCAACCAGAAGATGGTCGAGGGGGCCGACCTGAACGTCTTCGTCCACCATATCGAGGTCAAAGGAGAGACCGGGCCGGACTACGTGGAGGTCCACACCCACGACGTCTCCCAGGCTTACGTCTTCCCCGAGCCGGGGTTGACCTTCGAGGTGACCCTCGGAGATGAGAAGTATCGGGCCGAGAGCCCGGCGACCGTCTTCATACCGGCCGGGTTGAAGCACAACCTCAAGATCCTGAAGGGAAAAGGGATCGAGGTCTGCATCCTACGAAAAGGGTACTACGGTTAAGCAACATTAGAAAGGAGTTTAATTGGGAGATTATAGCAAGTATATCGTAAAGCCGTTCGACTGGGGGGAGCGTCCTCTCATTCACCACGATCGCGAGACGATGAACGGACTCGGCCCGTTGATGGCGTTCCTCAACACGGACATGGTGAAGGAGGCGGATCTTAACATATTCGTCCATCACATCGACGTGAAGGACCCGCCCGGCCCGGAGTACGTGGAGGTGCACGCCCACGAGGTGTCGCAGGCGTACGTCTTCCCCCTCCCCGGGATCACGTTCGAAGTGACCCTCGGCGATGAGAAGTACACCGTGGACAGCCCGGCAACGGTCTTCATCCCGCCGCGGCTGAAGCACACGGTGCGGATCGTGAATGGTTCCGGGATCGAGGTATCGATCGTGCGGAACGAGAAATACGAAGAGTCGCTGACGGAGGCGTCTGAGGGATGAGGCCGGTCCGGCTCGGAGATCTACTGATCGGCGAGCGGCCGATTCTCGTTGCGACATCGCTCGCCGGATCGGTGGACGAGATACTTATCCACGCCACCCGTGCGCTCGCCGCCGGGGCGGATTGCATCGAACTGCGGATCGATAGGCTCCCCACAAACGATGATGTCGCCGAACTGATCCGCAGAATCGAGGCGCCGCACGTGGTCGCCTGTCGAACCCCGGCGTTCGGAGGAACGTTCGAACGGTCGGAGACGGAACGGATCGAGCGGCTCGAGACAGCGGTCGAGGAAGGCGCCACGGCGATCGACATCGAATCCCTCACCGATCCGAAGCTCCGCGACCGGCTGATCGATACGGCTCGCGCGCACGGGACCCCGGTTCTCATCGGATACGAAAACATGTCGAAGACCCCTCCGACCGAGGAGATCGTTCGTAATCTGAAGGGGGTAGCTGAGCTTGAACCGGATCTGGTCAAGCTCGCGGTCCGCGCCCGATCCTACGATGACCTCCTTGTTGTCCTCGAGACCGCGCTCGAGATGAGGACGTTCCTCAACGTCCCGTTCGCAGCGATCGCGTTGGGGCCGTACGGGGCCCCGTCGCGCCCGTTGGCGTGCCTCCTCGGCGCCTCGTTCACCTACTGCGCGATAGAGGGCGGGGGCGTCCCCGGGCAGCTGACGGTGACGGAGACGCGGGAGGTCATGAAGACGCTCTCGAAAGAGAGGTGGTAATGTTCATCCAACTGCTCCTATCGAGCATCGCCATCGGCTCGATCTACGCCCTGGTGGCGATGGGGTTCACGCTCCTCTGGCAGGCTTCGCACACGGTCAACTTCGCACAGGGGGACTTCATCACCGTCTCGGCCGTATTGATGTTCATCCTGATCTGCGCCGGGGTCCCGTTCGTCTGGGCTCTCCTCGCTACGGTTGTGATGTCCGGGATCCTGCTGGGATACGTGGTCAAGGCAGGGATCATCCAACCGTTGATCAACCGCTCGCAGACGACGCTGATCGTTGCGACGATTGCGCTCAGCTTCCTGGCGAGCAACGCTGTCGCAACGTTCTGGTCGGCACAGTGCAAGGCCTTCCCTCCGGTCTTCGGGATGATGCCGTACCGGCTAGGGTCGGTCGCCCTCTCCCGCCAGCACGTGTGGACGATCGTCATCGCGATCGTCCTGATCCTGGCGATCAACCTGTTCATCCAGCGGACGAAGCCGGGGAAGGCGATGCAGGCGGTGGCCCAGAACCGGGAAGCGGCGAAGGTCCTCGGGATCAACATATCGGCGGTGACGTCGATGGTCTTCGTGATCAACGCGGTCCTCGTCGCGTTCGCGGCAGCGTTGATCGCCCCGGTGTACATGGTCCGCTTCGACATGGGGGCACAGCTCGGGCTGAAGGCGTTCTACTCAGCGGCGATCGGTGGGTTCAACCAGATCCGTGGGGCGCTCCTCGGCGGCTTCCTCGTCGGGCTGATAGAGACCTTCTCGTCTGCGTACTTATCCACCGAATACCGCGAGATGTTCGTCCTCATCGTCCTGATCGCTGTGATTCTGATCCGGAAAGAGGGCCTGTTGGGAACGGAGGAGAGATAGCATGGAGAGGCGATCGAAACGGAACTGGACGTTCGGCCGAATCCTCCGCTGGACGGTCTTCCTCGGGGTGATCCTCCTCGTCCCGGTGATCTTCGGCGGGAATCAGTACCACATGTACGTGGCGACGCTGATCTGCGTTTACATCATCGCCATCATGGGGCTCAACCTGACGCTGGGGTATACGGGGCAGATCTCCCTTGGACACGCGGCGTTCATGGGGATCGGGGCCTACACGGTGGCATTGATGACCCTGCACGGGCATTCGTTCTGGCTCGCGTTGCCCCTCGGCGCAGCGATCGCGTTCGTCGCCGGACTGATCCTCGGCCTTCCGTCGCTCCGCGTGAAACATCATTATCTAGCACTGGTGACGCTCGGGTTCGGGACGGTCGTCTATCTGTTGCTGACGAACGAACACGAATTGACCGGCGGGTTCTCGGGGCTGCCGGGGATCCCACGCCCCTCCTTCTTCGGGCTCAGCCTCCACTCGGCTAACTCGTTCTACCTTTTGGTCGTCGGGTTCCTGATCCTCACAACGATCATCATGCTGTGGATCCTGAACTCGCGGTGGGGGAGGGCGTTCAAGGCGATCCGCGAGAACGATATGCGGGCCGAGATGGTCGGGGTGAGCCTCCTGGCGTACAAGCTCCTCGCATTCGCCATCGGCGCGGCGTACGCAGCGGTGGCGGGGGGGCTCATCGCCCCGCTGATGCGGTTCATCGACCCGACCTCATTCCCGGTCCAGGAA
>QMQL01000081.1 GCA_003650505.1 Candidatus Acetothermia bacterium
CGACCCGAATCTCCAGAACATCCCCATCCGCACCGAACTGGGCCGCAAGATTCGCCAGGCATTCATACCCGGCGACCCGGAGCGCAGGCTCCTGTGTGCCGACTACTCCCAGATCGAACTCCGCATCCTCGCACACATGTCGCGCGATCCCACCCTCATCGAGGCATTCCGCAACGACGAGGACATCCACCGCCGCACCGCCAGCGAGATTTTCGAAGTCCCGTTCGACCAGGTCAGCCCCGAGATGCGGTCGCGAGCCAAGGCCATCAACTTCGGAATCATCTACGGGATAAGCCCGTACGGCCTCGCCCGCGACCTCGGGATAACCCAGTCGGAGGCGAAGGGGTACATCGACCGCTTCTTCAACGCCTATCCGAAGACGAGGGAATACATCGATCGGCTGGTGAAGCTCGCCACCGAACGGGGCTACGCGGAGACCATCCTCGGCCGGCGTCGCCCCCTCATCCATCTTAACTCCCGGAACGTCTCGCAGCGCAACTTCGACCGGCGGAACGCCGTCAACACCCCGATTCAGGGGAGCGCTGCCGATCTGATCAAGCTCGCCATGATCCGGATCGATCGGCTGATCGAGGGGGGGGGACTACTGGCGAAGATGCTCCTCCAGATCCACGACGAGCTGATCTTCGAGATCCCGGAGGGTGAGCGCGAGCAAGCGGGTGAGACGATAAAGGAGGAGATGGAGAACGTCCTCTCCCTCCGCCTCCCCCTCAAGGTGAAGATCACGACCGGGAAGAACTGGGGGGAGATCTGAGCCGAGGGAACTTACCCCGGAGATGGGTGTAACTCATGACGATGGCTAACAGGCTGATCCGAACGACGACAGGCGCACTCGCCCTCACCTTAATCTTGGCTCTAGTAACGGCCGGCTCCCCCGACCTCGTCGTGGCCCGGGTCGACGCCCAACCGCTCGAACCTCTCCCTGGAGCCGTCGTCTCCATATCGGCGACCATCGCGAACGTGGGAACGAGCGCAGCCGAGGGGGAGATCTTCGTCCGGTTCACCGTGGATGGGGAAGAGTTGAACACGAGCCTGATCTTCGGGCTCGCCCCAGAAGAGTCCGAGACGGTCGCCACGGCGTGGATCGCCGTAGGGGGGAGACATACGATCGGGGTCGAGGTCGACCGTCCGTACCAGAGGATCGGCGAAGAGGACGAGTCCAACAACTCCGCCTCGATCACGATCCCCGTCCAAGCTCCCGCGCTCCTCCCGAGTGAGCTCGGAGGGCTTCGGATCGCCGTCGCCCGGTTCGAAGACGACACCGGTTCCGGATTCGTGAACGTCGGCGAAGGGGTCGCCGACAAGCTCGCCGATCGGCTGTGCGCGGGCGGGATCCGTGTCCTCCGGAGGGGCGAGTTGGAGGAAATCATGCAGGAACGCGGCCTCGATCCCCTCTCGATCGATGGGATCATCGAGGCGGCGTCCCTCCTCGGTGCGGACGTCGCCGTCACCGGGAGGGTCGAGGGGATCGACCGGCAACAGGTCGCGCTCAACATAGCTTTCTTCCGTTTCGCCAGCGCATCGGCCGACGTCGCGATATCCGCCACACCGATCAGGATCCCAGACGGAGCTCCGCTGTTCACCGTCTCGACCGAGGGACACGCCGAGGGGACGAGCGGACCGACCATAGGGATCGGGAACCTCCTCTCGGCCACCGAAACCGCCCTCCCATGTCAGGGAGGGCTGAGGACCGACCGGCCCTGGTATCGCACCGGTGAGATCGTATCGCTCGGATACTCGAACCCCTCGCCCTCCGGTTGGTACAGCCTCGAAATCCACGCGACAACCGGCACTTTCATCAGGTGGCTCGGCTGGGAGTACATCGAGTCCGGCTCGTGCGGAAGGTGGTTCTGGGACCAGAAAGATTCGGCCCGAAACCAGGTCCCACCCGCTATTTACGTCGCCAAGCTATGGAACGGCACGTCCTACGTTGCATCGATCACGTTCCAGATCCGCCCCGAGGGGGGAGGATCGATCGAACCCCTCGAAGGCGTCGCGGTGGGGACGAAGCCGTTCGACGAGTCGGTCGTCGGTGCCGCCCTCGACCGGGCGATCGAGCAGCTCGCCGATCAGCTCACCTCCGGGCTCGCCGAGGCGGGGATAACGCCGATGACGAGCAAGGCGGCACCCGGGCCGCTCCTCTCCGAGGGTCTGCGCGAAGGGCAGCTCGCTGCCGTTCTCCCCGACGGGAGGATAGCGATAAACATCGGTGCGGCGGCCGGGGTCGAAGCCGGCGATCGGTTCGCGGTTCTCGAGACGGAGAACCTGGTGATCGACCCGGAGACGCTCTCCCTAATCGGCTACGAGGCCGTCGGCGTCAAGGGAGAGATCCTGATCATCGAGGTTCACGAGGATGTCTCCTATGCCGTGTCGATCGGGGAGTTCGCCCCAGAGGTCGGCGACGTCGTCCGCCCGCTCGAACCTCGGGATTAGCGTACTCGAGTAGGATCCGTTAGACTCCTTGGCGATGGTAACAAGAAACGTACTGATCCTCCTCGTCACGGTCTCGGTCGTCGAAGCCCTGAGCTGCGCCGCCCTATCGGAGGGCCCTCTCCTCTCGATCGGGATCCGGTTCATCCTCCCGTTCACCGGCGACCCGTTCCTCATCGGGATAGAGGCAACGACGGACCTCCCGTTCGGGATCGGGGCCGGCTCGTTCCTCCTCGATGCGGAAGGGAGGACCCTGATCACAATCGGGGCAGACATCAATCTAAGCGAAGGAGAAAGGAACGCGGAGACGTACCTCCGGTTGACGACCGGGCTCTACTACTTCGAGCCGGGCCGTTTCCTCCCCTCCCTTATGATAGGTGGAGGGATCTCCTACCGGTTCTTCATCCTGCGACCTTTCGTCTTCGGGCTTGCGAGCGAGTTCCTCTACCCGGTTGCCTTTCCCGTCCCGATGTTTTCGGCCTCGGCCGGGTGGTCGTTCCGATGACTGGGCTGTTCGGGACGGATGGGGTGAGGGGCCGGGCGAACGAATACCTCACCCCTGAGCTCTCCATCGCGATCGCCCGCGCCGCCTCCAGCCGGGTTTCAAAACCGGGCCGGGTGATCATCGGGAGGGACACGCGAACGAGCGGGCCGATGCTCGAGGCGGCGCTGGCAGCCGGGTTCGCCTCAGCCGGGCTCGACGTCGCCCTCGCCGGGGTGATCCCGACCCCAGCGATCTCGTTCCTGATCAAGGACGAACAGGCCCATCTCGGCGCCGTGATCTCCGCCTCCCACAACCCACCGGAGGACAACGGGATCAAGCTGTTCGACCGGCGCGGGATGAAACTGAGCGTAAAGGAGGAACGGAAGATCGAACGGCTCGTCGGCCAGGACCTCCCTCCGGTCGAAGTGGTCGGAGGGATCCGCCCGCTCGAAGCGGCCGCCGCCCGCTACGCGTCGTTTCTGATCGGGACGATCGACGCCGACGGGGTCGATCTATCCGGGATGACGATCGCCGTCGATTGTGCGTTCGGGGCGACCGGGGGGATCGCACCGCACGTCCTCAGGCATCTCGGCGCGACGGTGGTCGAACTGAACACGGCCGAAGACGGGGCACGGATCAACCAGGGATGCGGATCGACCCATCTCGATGCGATCCGAACGGCGGTCGAGGCGAACGATGCCGACCTCGGGATCGCGTTCGACGGGGACGGCGACCGCGTCCTCCTCGTCGACCGCGATGGAGAGACGATAGACGGGGACCGGATGATCGGGATCGCCGCCCTTCACATGAGAAAGATCGGTTCGCTCGATCCCCCCCTCGTCGTGACGACGATCATGAGCAATCTGGGGCTGGAGGAGACCCTCGGCCGGCATGGGATCGGGATGATCAGGACCCCGGTCGGCGATCGGAACGTGGCGCAAGCGATGGTCGAACGCGGGGCGAAGCTCGGTGGCGAGCAATCCGGGCACATTATCTTCTCCGACCATTCTCCCACCGGAGACGGGATACTGACCGTCGTCAAGCTCCTCGAGATCGCCCACGAGTCGGGAAGCGACATAACCTCCCTCGCTGCGACGATCGAGCTTTACCCCCAGGTTCACCGGAACGTCCCCTGCCGCGCCCCATTCGAGGCGGCCGGAGCGCCACAGGTACAGGCCGCAGTGAGGGAAGCGGAGGCGGCTCTGAAGGGCCGCGGCCGCGTGATCGTCCGGCCTTCGGGGACGCAGCCGATCCTCAGGATCATGGTAGAGGGGGAGGATGAGCGGACCTGTGCGGAGGTATGCTCCCTCATCGAGGAAGGGATCCGTAGGCTCCTCCTTTAATCGGAGAACGGGAACGTCAGAACCGGATCGCGCGCCGCGCGCGTCTGATCGAGCCGGCGGACGGGGCCTCCATGCGGGGCTTCGTGGAGGAGCTGCGGATCCTCCTTCGCCTCCGCCGCGATCTTCTCCATCGCTTCGATGAACCGATCGAGGGTCTCCTTCCCTTCGGTCTCGGTCGGCTCGATCATCATCGCCTCCCGGACGATCAGGGGGAAGTAGACCGTCGGCGGATGGAACCCGTAGTCGATCAGCCGCTTGGCGATGTCGAGGGTCGTTATCCCGTCCGCAATCCCTTTCCCCGACAGGACGAACTCGTGCTTGCAGAGCCGGTCGTAGGGGAGCATAAACGTCCCCTTCAACCGCTCTTGAAGGTAGTTCGCGTTCAAAACGGCGTTCCCGCTCACCTCCCGAAGCCCCTCGTCACCGAGCTGGAGGAGGTAGGCGTACGCCTTGACCGCAACGAGGAAGTTCCCGTAGAAGGAGTGCATGCTCCCGATCGAGCGGGGAAAATCCCAATCGAGCGTATAGAGGCCATCCTCGAGGGCTATCCGGGGGACGGGGAGATAATCGGCAAGACCGGAGGAGACGGCGATCGGGCCGGATCCCGGCCCCCCTCCCCCGTGCGGGGTGGCGAGGGTCTTGTGGAGGTTGAAGTGGAAC
>QMQL01000082.1 GCA_003650505.1 Candidatus Acetothermia bacterium
CTTAAGATCGGTCAGCTTCCTCGCCTCCCCCCCGTCGGTCGGAAGGAGGTAGATCTGCGGCTGCTTCTCATCCTCGCGGTTCGAGAGGAAGGCTATCGTCTTCCCGTCCGGGGAGAAGCGGGGGTTCAGGTCCGAGTGCTTCCCGTGCGTGATCTGACGTGGCTTTCCGTTGGGGAGCGAAACAGCCCACAGGTGGGCGTACTTCTTCTCGGTCTTCTTGTCGACCTCGTGCTGGCAATATACGGCGAGATCCCCGGCCGGGGATATCACCGGCTCGGATATCAGCTTGAACTTGTAGAGGTCATCAGCGGTTATCGTGCGGATCTTCTTCGTCGGCATCGTCCCTCCGGTTTCTCGATCGATTCACCCCCGCCGGGATGCGGAGGCGCCCGATTGTACGGTACGCGACTTGAATCTCCCAGCTTGGGGACAGATTCTGCCGGCCCGCTCCCGCAATGAAATGACATACCGAATAACTCATCATTAAGATTGACTACCAGGTATATGAGCCTTAACTATTGACTTAGCCTCTTGTTACTGATATTCTTTTCTTAAGGAGGTGACGGGCATGACTCGACTGCAAATCGCTGTGTTCCTTATAGGCGTGCTTCTCACAGGGACGCTCAGCTTGGCCTGCGGCTCGGCCGGCTGCAACTGCGAGGACACATGCGCGAATTATAGGCTCTGTACGGATGTAGGGTACGGTAATTGCGAGCAGGTCCTTTACAATCGATGCGACGGGATGGGCTGCGGTGCCTGGTCTCCTTTGCGGCCTGACTGCTACTACAGGTGCAATTGGACGAACCTGTGGTGCTTGTTCGGGGGTGATTGCGAGAAAGTCACCTGGTATGAGGCCGGCTGTCTCTAGAAAAGGGAATGAAGATGCGCCGGATCATGACCGGTCTCCTTCTCTTCGTCCTCCTCGGGTTCGCCCTTTCGGCCGTAGCTGATGAGTGTGAGTACTGCGCGCCAGCGATAATAGAGGAATGGGAATCCCATCCGCCGTTTGAGAGAGCGCACACCGATTTTTGCCCCTACACGCTAGGTCTTCCGATCGGAGCGGAGGCTCCGGCCATCCCGGGAGTCGAGCTGATCGGCCGACATACATTGATCGTCTTCTTCAACGAGTTCGTCTGCCCGGAGGTCGGCCTCCTCCGACCGGTGAGCCAAATCGAAGGTCTCCAGCTCGTCGTTGTGTTGAGCAGACTCCCGAAGTCGACCGTAACGGCGATAACGGACCAGATCGGGGAGAAAGCCACCGTAGTGGCGGATCCGACCGCCGGCATCCTATGTTCTTCTTACTACGTCGGCGACCATCCCGGGGTGGCGCAGATGACCTTCTTCGTCGACGAGGATGGAGCGATCATCCACCGGAGGATATCCCCTGACCTGGGTTGGCTCGCTTACGATGACTTCCTCGTCCTCCTCCATTTCGCCGAGACCGGCACCGTTCCGGAGGGGACCATTCTGCAGCACGTCCTCTGGTACGGTGACACAGCCCCGTGGCCCGAGTTCCCATTCGAGACGATAGAAGGTGGTGAGGCCTTCCTCACGCCGGGTCGACCGCGGCTCTTCTACTGGGGGTTCGCCCCTTCGAGCGAGATGGGCGGCCTGATCTTCCGCGATCTCGATACCTTGCGAAGCGAGTATCCGGATGTGGAGTTCGTCTGGCTTATCCACTACACAAGCGATGATGCTTTGACTGAGATCTGGACCTACTACCACCTGATCGGCCTCGACGCGCTTCACCCGGAGTGGTTCGACATCCCGTTCGACGAGTACATGAGCAAGGCCCGTGAAGAACGCGATGCCGATCTCGACGCCCTCGTCACCGACGTCTCTGCCCATGCGGAAGGTTGGACGGTCCTTCTCGACGTGGACTCCCGCTTGAGTGGGCTGTGGTCAGTGGCCGTCTGGCCGAGCATAATGATCCTCGATTCCGATGGGACCGTCCTTCTCCCGTTCACCAACTACCCGAGAAACTACATAGGTGGGGAGTGGCACGTCCATCCGGGTGCGATCGAAGAGCTCAGGGAGATCCTATCGGCGGCCACCGAAGACGAATGACGGGGAGGAATGCCCGCGGCATCATCGGAGTAGCCATCGCGGCAGCAGCCCTGTTCATCGGGATCTCCCTTCGTGAGGGAGTGCAGCAAGATATCGCGCGGCTAGTGAGCCCTTTAGGGAACGATCTTCTATTCGCTTCCTATCCCAAGGAACTCACGCCTGAAGAGATAAAAGGAATGATCGATCTTCCCGAGGTGAGCGCCGTCGCCGGGCAGGGGAGATACACCACGATCCTCACCCCGGAGAGCGAATACCGGATCACGTGGCTCGACGTCTCCCCGAACTTCCCCGACGTCCTCCGCCTTTCTTTGGCAGAAGGGAGGACGTTCCGGCCGGACGATGGAGACGTCGCCATTCTCGGCTGGGAGGTGAAGGAGGCGATCTTCGGGGATAGAAGCCCCATCGGTGAGTATCTCGAAGGAAGGGAGATCATCGTCGTCCTTTCCAGCATCCCTCCTGACGACATCGTCCGCGAGGGGAACAACCGGCGCGTCCTGACCCTCTCCCGACCGAGGTTGGAGGGAGGCGGGATGGGTCGAGATGATACCGCCCGATTCAGGTACTTCTACATCCGAACGGTTGGCTCGACCGAGCAAGCGGAGCGGGCGCTCTCAAACCTCTACCCCGACCTATCGATCATATCGATCGCCACGTTCTACGGCTTCCCCCTTCATGACATCAGTTCCCTGAACCAGGTCATGATCGTCTCCGCCATAGGCCTCCTCCTCATATCAGGGGTACTCCTCGCGATCCTCCTCTCGCTAGCCACCCTCCGAAGGACGCACGAGATCGGGATACGCCGCGCCGTCGGAGCGTCACAGGCCCGCATCTTCAGGCTGTTCCTTGCTGAGGGCGCGCGGATCTCCCTTTTAGGTGGAGGGATCGGAATCGGCGCGGGATTCTTCGCTTCCATGGCCATCGGCAGCGGAAAGGTGGCCCTCTCACCGCTCCACGGGGCCATCATTCCGCTCGTCCTGATCATCGGTCTGATCGCCTCCACAGCCCCGGCCATCCGAGCCAGCGGGCTTAACCCCGCAGACGCCCTGGCACAGCGGGACCTGTTCTCGCGCGGCCGTTGGAGCTCCATGACTACGCACGGACTCGTGATCCTCGCCATCGCATTCGCCGTGGGAGGGCTGATCCTCGTAGCCAATACCCTGACCGCTTCGCGCCGCCAGATCGACTCGATATGGGGAGACATCGACGCACGCACGTTGTTGATCCGCGCCCCCAGCGAGAGCATCCTCCTCAAACCAGAACTCACCCTAGAGGACGAAGGCCTGATCGAGTCGTTCTCAGGAATCGAACTGACCGTTCCGTTCTTGTACCAACGGCTCCCGGTAGGAGAAGAGGGGAGATCGGTGGCGGTGGCCGCCATCGGGGAGGGATACCCGGATCTCCACCTCCTCGAGATCGTCCGAGGTCGCGACATCTCCAGGGAGGAGATCGCGGAAGGGAGCAGCATATGCGTGATGGCGGACTCCTATGTAGAAAAGGAGGGGATTAACGAACCCGTCGGTCGCTCGGTGAACATCAGCGGCCGGGAGTTCAAGGTCATCGGCGTCTTTGCCACCAGCATGACGCGACGTGAGTTCCCCATTGACATCGTGATTCCCATCGCCCATCGGGATCTGCTCCCGATCGGTGAGTGCAGCTTCTTTACACGGGCAAAGGAAGGGGCGAATCTCGATGAACTGAAGTCGGAGATCACTGAGGCGTTCAAAGTTCGCTATCCGGAACGGGCGAAGGTATCGGTCTCCTCGATCGATGCGTTCCGCGCGAAGCTCGCCGCGTTCTTCAACGGAGCAGCGGCCCGGCTCGGCCTGATCGCGTTCGTCGCATTCGTGCTGGCCGTCGGCGAGGCGGTCAGCCTCGTCCGGTTCATCCTGGAGCAGCGGAAGCACGAGCTCGGCGTTCAACGCGCTGTAGGCGCGTCTCCCCTGAGGATCATAACCTTCGCGCTGCGAGAATCGGCCCTCAACGCAACGCTGGGGACGGCCCTCGGACTGGCCATCGGCCTCGCCCTCACGCCAAGCGTCCTCAATTGGCTCTTCCTCTACGAACCGCCCTCTCCGTCGGCCGTAGTCGTCGCATCCGTTGCGATCGCCCTGCTCATCTCCCTCATCGGAGCGGCCCCCGTCCGCACGATCGTTCTAAGTTCGCCCAGCGACCTTCTGGGAAAGGGGAGGGAATGATCCGCTGTTCTGAGCTCACCAAGGTCTACACATCCAAACGGGTCCCGGTACACGCCCTCCGGGGGGTATCGTTCGAGATCGAAACCGGGGAGTACATCGTGGTCCACGGACCGTCGGGATCGGGAAAATCAACGCTTCTAAACCTGATCGGCCTGCTCGATCAGCCGACCTCGGGGAAGATCATCCTCGCGGGGAGCGACGTCGCGCATCTCCCGGAACGGAAGAGGGCACGGATCCGGAACCGCCAGATCGGATTCGTCTTTCAGCGGTTCAACCTGATCCCTCACCTGAACGCGTGGAGGAACGTCGCCCTTCCCGGAGAGTGCGCCGGCGTGTCGAGAAGCTCACGGCGAAAGCGGGCATCGGAGCTCTTGGAGCGCGTCGGCCTGGCCGACCGGGCGGAGCACCTGCCCTCCGAGCTGTCCGGAGGCGAAGAGCAGCGCGTGGCGATCGCCCGCGCCCTGTTCATGTCGCCCCCCCTCCTCCTCGCCGATGAACCGACCGGGAACCTCGACTCGGAAACAGGGGAAGGGATCATGCATCTGTTCGACTCCTTGCACGAAAACGGGATGACCCTGGTCGTGGTGACCCACGACCCAAGCGTGAGCGCGCACGCATCACGC
>QMQL01000083.1 GCA_003650505.1 Candidatus Acetothermia bacterium
AAGTAGCAGAGGCCGCCCGATCGATGCACCAGCTCCGTTATCTCGATGATCCTCTCCTCGAAGATCCCGAGGGTGTTCGGGACGGTCAGCATGATCCCGGCGACCGTATGATCGAGGGCGTCTTTCAGGGCGGCGAGATCGACCATCCCCTCTCCGTCGGAGGGGATCTCCGTCACGGAGAACCCGGCGGTCGCCGCCGATGCCGGGTTCGTCCCGTGCGCCGAATCGGGGAGGAGGATCCTCCTGCGCTCTCCCTCTCCCCGCTCCTCGAAGTGACGCTTGATGATGAACATCCCGGTCAGCTCGCCGTGGGCGCCCGCGGCCGGTTGGAGGGAGACGGCGGGGAGACCGGCGATCCCGGCGAGGAGCCGGCTCAACTCGTAGATGAGGCGGAGCGCCCCCTGCGCCAGCTCCGGATCGGCGAGGGGATGAAGGCCGGTGAACCCGGGGAGGCGGGCGAGGTCCTCGTCGATCTTCGGGTTGTACTTCATCGTGCAGCTTCCGAGCGGGTACATCCCGTCATCGACCCCGTAGTTCGCCCGGGCGAGGCGGGCGTAGTGCCGGGCGAGGGTCGGCTCGCTCAGCTCCGGTATCCGAGCCGGTACCGAACGGAGGAGCCCCTCCCCGAGGAGGCGGGAGGCCCCTTCCTCCGGGACGTCGAGTGAGGGGAGTATCCCCTCGCTCCTGCCTTGTGGTTCCTCGAATATCGTCCTCATCCCTCCCCCTTCAGCGCCGCGACGAACCGATCGAGCTCATCGCGGGTCCGCTTCTCGGTGACAGCGATCCTGATCCCACGTTCGACCCCGAGCGGCTCAAGATGATCGGCCGGGGAGACGAGGAATCCGGCCCGCCTCAACCGCTCGCGGACCGAATCGGGCTCCTCCGGCGTGCGGACGACGAACTCGTTGAAGAACGGCCCGGTGAACGCCAGCTCGTATCCGTCCAGTTCCGAGATCCCCGCGGCGAGATAGTGCGCCTTCTCCAGGTTCAGCCCGGCGAGCCGACGGAGACCGGAGGATCCGAGGCTGGCCAGATAGACCGCCGCCGCTAGGGCGCAGAGGGCCGAGTTCGTGCAGATGTTCGAGGTCGCCCGGGCCCGACGGATGTGCTGCTCGCGCGTCTGGGCGGCCATGACGTAACCGACATTCCCATCAGCGTCGACGGTCCGACCGGCGATCCGGCCGGGCATCTGCCTGAGGTAATCCTTCCTTGTCGCGAACAGGCCGAGGAGGGGGCCGCCGAACCCGAGCGGTAGGCCGAGCGGTTGCCCTTCCCCTACGACCACATCCGCCCCGAACCTCCCCGGCGGCTCGATCAGGCCGAACGGAGGCGGGTAAGCGGAGACGACGAGGAGGGCGTCTCCGATCCGTTCCTTCATCCCGGCGAGGTCCTCTATCACGCCGAGGGCATTGGGAGTCTGGACGATAAGGGCAGAGATCCGATCCGGAACATCGGCCGGGTCGAACCGGCCGGTCCGGCTGTACGGGAGGTCGACGAGCGAGATCCCCGCCGGCCAGCAGTAGGTTTCGAGGACCCTCCTGTAGTGGGGGAAGATCGTCCGCGCAACCGCGATCCGGCCGCGACGGTTGATCCGCTCGGCCATCAGGGCCGCCTCGGCGAGGGCGGTCGCCCCGTCGTACATCGAGGCGTTAGCGACCTCCATCCCGTAAAGCTCGCAGACGAGCGTCTGGAACTCGAACATCGCGGTCAGCGTCCCTTGGCTGACCTCCGGTTGGTACGGGGTGTAAGCGGTGTAGAACTCAGGCCGGCTCAAGATGTGAGCGACGATGCTCGGCACGTAGTGATCGTATACCCCGCCGCCGAGGAACGGGATGAGCCCTGCCCCCTCGTTCGCACTCGCCAGTTCTCCGATCTCGGAGGCGACCTCTATCTCGCTCCGCGGGGGGAGGCCGAGCAGCCGGAACCGCTTCAGGACCGGTTCGGGTATGTCGGAGAAGAGCTCCTCGATCGAGGAACGGCCGATGGCGGCGAGCATCTCCTCACGATCGGAGCCGGTGTTCGGGATGTAGCGCATCGGCGCTTACCCCTCGGCTACGTACTTCTCGTAATCGGGCGCGGTGAGGAGGGAGTCGACCTCCGTCGGATCGTTCATCTCGATGACGGCGATCCATCCGTCCTGATGCGGGGAGCGGTTGATCGTCTCGGGCGCGCCCTCCAGTTCCTCGTTCACCGCGGTGACCTTCCCGCTCACCGGCGCGTAGACGTCGCCGACCGCCTTGACCGACTCCACCGTACCGAGATTCTCCCCCCTCTTCACCTCGACCCCGACCGCTGGGAGCTCGACGAAGACGATGTCGCCGAGCTCGTGCTGGGCGTGATCGGTTATCCCGATGCGGGCTTCCTTCCCCTCGACCTTCACCCATTCATGCTCCTCGGTGTAGCGGTATTCGTTCGGATACGACATATCTCCTCCCATCTCGCTGGCTTCTCGCGCGGATTATACGGGGCGCTCCGGCCGACGGCATCCCTCCCTAGAACGTCGGCCCCTCCGGCTCGGGGACGCGCGGATAGAAGCTCGCGTACGCCTTGTTGAACGCGATCTTGACCGTCCCCGGCGGGCCGTGCCTCTGCTTCGCTATGATTATCTCCGCCTCGGAACCGGCCCCCTGACCGGAGACGTGCACCCGTTCCGGGGGCGGTTCGTAGTAGTCCTCGCGGTAGATGAACATGACGACGTCCGCGTCCTGCTCGAGGGCGCCGCTCTCGCGGAGATCGGAGAGCATCGGCCGCTTCGACTCCCTCCGCTCGACGGCCCGGCTCAGCTGGGAGACGGCGAGTACGGGGACGTTCAGCTCACGGGCGAGTTTCTTCAGCGAGCGGGAGATGTAGGCTATCTCCTGCTCACGGATGTCGGCCCTGATCCCGGCCTCGACGAGCTGGAGGTAGTCGACGATGACCAGATCGAGCCCGTATTGGGATGCCATCCGCCGCGCCTTCGCCCTGATCTCAAGCACCGACGAGCCGGGGGTGTCATCGATGATGATCTTCGCCTCCTGGAGCCTGCTCGCGGCGTGGGCTATGTCCTTCCATTTCCTCACCGGGACGTACCCGCCCCTCAGCCGGTGGAGGCTGACCTTCGCCTCCCCGCAGAGGAGCCGCTCCAGGAGCTGTTCCTTCGTCATCTCGAGCGAGAAGATCCCGATCGCTGCGTTCTCGCGGATCCCGATGTGCCGGGCGATGCTGAGGGCGAAGCTCGTCTTCCCGGTCGCCGGCCGACCGGCGACGATGATCAGGTCGGAGGGCTGGAGGCCGGAGGTGATCTCGTCGAGATCGCGGAAGCCCGTCGGGAATCCGCGGATCGTCTGACGACTCGGATCGTGGGAGAGCTCCTCAAGCGATTCCATATGATCGGAGAGGAAGTCCTTGATCAGGTAGTAGGAACGATCGAGGTTCTTCGCCGTGATATCGAAGATCAGCGATTCTGCCCTGTCGAGGACGGCGTCGGTCTCGCTCACCTCGTCATAACCGAGCTCGGCGATCCTTCCTCCGGCGTTGACGAGGGCGCGGAGGACGGCCTTCTTCTTCACGATGTTCGTGTAGTATTCGAGGGATGCTGTGGTGGTGACGCTATTCAAAAGCTCGTTCAGGTACATCCTCCCCCCGGCCGTCTCCATCTCCCCCCGCTCCTCGAGCCGGTTGGCGACTGCGATGACGTCGGTGGTGGTGTTCCCCTCCTGGGCGAACAGCTCCCGCATCGTCCGGAAGATGACGCGGTGTCGCTTCAGGTAGAAGTCCTCGGGGACGAGCTTCTCGATCAATATCGGAAGGCTCCTCTCCGGATCGAGGAGGGCCGATCCGAGCACGGCTTGCTCAGCTTCGATGTTCTTGGGCAGCTCCCGAACGGCCATCCGGTCGACCGGAGGAACGTTTTCGTCTCTCATCGATCCCCCTTCCGAGGATTATACGTCGACCGCCTCCCCCCCGCCCAGCGGACGAGCGGTTGAGATCGCATCGATTGAGCACAGCTTGGCCGTTTGCTATACTCCGGCATACCAACACCAAGGAGGGTGATGTGGAAGTTCTAACGATGAAGGAATTGCTCGAGACGGGCGTACACTTCGGGCACCGAACGCGCAAGTGGAATCCGAAGATGGCAAGCTACATCTTCACCGAACGGAAAGGGATTCATATCATCGACCTCGAACAGACGGTCGAAATGTTCAAGAAGGCGTACTACTACGTACGCGACCGTGCCGCGGAGGGGGCGGAGATCCTGTTCGTCGGCACGAAGAAGCAGGTACAAGCGACGATCGCTGAGGAGGCGATCCGCTGCGGAGCGCACTACGTCAACCGTCGGTGGCTCGGAGGGACGCTCACAAACTTCGCCACGATAAAGAAGAGCATCGCCCGGATGAAGAAGCTGGAGACGCTGGTCGAGGATGGGACCGTGGATCTGATGCCGAACAAGGAGGCGAGCCGCCTCCGCCGCGAGCTCGCCAAGCTGCAGCGGAACCTCGACGGGCTCCGGCACATGGAGCGGGTCCCCGACCTCCTGTACGTGATCGACCCGGACGTGGAACAGAACGCCGTCCACGAGGCGAACATCATGGGGATACCGATCATCGCCATCGTCGACACGAACTGCGATCCGGATCCGATCGACTTCCCGGTGCCGGGGAACGACGACGCGATCAAGGCGACAAAGCTGATCACCGCCCGGATCGCCGACGCCGTCCTCGAGGGGAGGGAGGGGCGTCAGGATGAGCCCCCCGCTCCCGCTCCCGTAGCGGAAGGGGAGCCGGAGGGCGAACCGGCCGAGGAGGTTGCAGGAGCCGTGGCCGAGGAGGCCGGGGCTGAGGTCGAGGATGAAAAAGTGACGGCGGAAGCGGCAGCAGAGGCCGAGGAAGGACCCGAGGAAGAG
>QMQL01000084.1 GCA_003650505.1 Candidatus Acetothermia bacterium
GCATCTTGTCCGTCCCCTTGTGTTTGGGGATCGTGGCGAGCATCTCCTCCAGCGCGGTCAGCTTCTCCTCCGGGGTCTTCGCCCGGCGGAACCGCTCCCTCGCCTTCAGAAACTCGGGGGTCAGGTTTGCCGGCATCCTTCGCCTCCTCGCACCGCGACGGGAGATCCTACTCGTTGTGCGGGATCTTGACCGTGCTACCTCCGATGAACTCGCGGACGATCGCGTCGCCGGGGATCAATCGGTGATCCTCCGCCTGCTTCAACGTCAGCCCCTCAATCGAGTCGAGGAGGTGCGATACGCGGCGGTACCGGATCTGCGCATCGAGGAACGACGGGTAGTCCTCGAGTTCCTCCTCCGCCGGCCAGATCCCCCCCTCGCCGATGAAGAACGGCTTCAACGCCGGGAGGTCGAACGGCATCCCGCCGTTGATCACGACGTCGGCCATCCCCTTGAGCGGGATGATCGAGAAGAGCTCGCCGGCCCGGACGTAGTGCCAATGGAGGAGGGTAGCGAGCGGAGGATGGTTCCGGTGCTTCACGTCCCGGAGCGACCGTCGGAGGAGGCGGACGTCCTCGAATTTCGTCAGCCGCCGGTTGCTCCTGTCCCCTTGATAGAGGGGGATCATCGGGTTCGGCTCGTAGAGCGGGTTCATCGCCTCGATGTACAGCCGGAAGATCAGCTTCCGATCGATCCCCGCGGTTATCGGCGGGTAGAACCCGTGCAGGCACTCGTGGAGGAGGATCTGATCCTTATCGAGCCGGACCTCCTTCATCCCACAGCGGCGCCCCTCCTTGAAGCTGTAGACCGGCTTCTCGATCGTTTCGCCGGCGATGAGGGCGTGGAGGTGTTCGTTTAAAAGCTGGATATCGAGTGCCTCGGGGGTCTCGTAGTTGCGATCGTCGATCCAATCGGTCGGATGCTCGATCAGCGACCAGAAGTAGTCATCGAGGTTGAGCATCAGGAACCTGAGCCCGGCGCGCTCGAGCCTCTCGGTCAGCTTGACCGTCGTCGTCGTCTTCCCTGACGATGACGGACCGCTCACCCAGATCATCCTGATTTCGTCCCCGGCCTCGATCCGGCTCAGGACCTTCTCCGCCGCCCGGTCGAGCGCGGACTCGTAGCGGTCGAGGGCATCGTCGATCAAACCCTTGATCCGGCCGCTCCTTACGATCTCGTTCAGCCCCTCGACCGTGTCGCAGTCCCGCTCGTGGTTCCAGGCGATGTAGGACTCCATCTGCTCAGGCGGATAGCCGTTGCCGATGAACTCCTCCTCGGTGATCGCCCTCTCCCTCACCCAATGGTGCCCCCAGCGGAAGCAGGCGTAGGCATCGGCGACGGTGGTGAACCCGTTGCTTTGCAGCACGTGTAGGACGACGTCCTGGATCTCCTCGACCGTCGGAGGGAAGTTCGAGACGTGATGGCGCGGATCGCCGTTCAGGCAGATGACGACAAGATCGGAGAGGAACTCGGCGATCCCCTCGTCCGTCCCGCCGGCGGCGAATATCCGATCGTTTATCCCAGGGAGGTAGTCCTGTGTGAACCCGTCGACCGAATCGGCGGCCCGCCTTATCGCACGGACGATCCTCCCTTGATCGAAGGTCACCAGGGCGTGGTTCCGCTTGCGGATCTTCGCGATCTTGTTCACTACGGGCATAGCCCGTAGATTATAGCAGACAGGCACGCCGATGCGAGAATCTCCGCGTCAGGCGGCGAGGCTCACTTTGCCCTCTCCTCCACTCCCCGGCTGAGGGCGACCCCGGATTCACAGAGGAGGTTGAAGATCTCCTCCGCCCCCCACTGCTTACACCCGTCGATCACGATCGCCTTCGGGTTGTCGATCAGCCACTCGTCGTGGAGCTCCTCGAGCGAGCGAAGGTAGTCGAGCGGGATCTTCGTCTCCTCCTTCCGGCCTCGCTCGACGATCCGCTCGTGGCAGACCTCGGCCGGGGTCCGGAGGTAGACGATCTTGTCCGGCTCGGTGCACCAGTTCTCCTCCAGCCAATCCCACATCCGCGAGTAGAGCTGCCACTCGACCTCCGACATCAGTCCGGACCGGTAGCAGTTCTTGGCGAAGACGTACCGATCGCAGTAGATCGACCGTTCGAGGACGACGTTCTGGTGATCGGTCATCGCCAGGACCTCGGTCCACGTCTTCGCCCGCGTCGTGAACGCCGCAAGCTGAAACGTGAACGACCAACGCTTCGGGTCCTTGTAGAACAGATCCAACAGATTGGCGGCGAAATCCTTCTGCCACGAACCGACCGGCTCCTCGATGAAGTCGAACAGCCCCGATTCCGCAAGCCGCCGACCGACCGTACTCTTACCCGCTGCGATGTTCCCTTCGAATAGGATCATGGTCCTCTTTCCCCTCACACTCCCCTCCTTGTCGGAGTTCGCACGCACACCCGGATACCGGCACCATTGCCAACACAGAATGGATCCGCTTTTTCAGCGCATGAGGGATCCACCCGGATCGTCCCATCATAGCATCGAGCGGCCGTCGGCCGAAATCGGCGGGGATACGAGCCGCAGCGGCGAGAACGCATCGAATCGTCATTCCCCAAACGTTACTTCGAGTGAAGTGACATACTTCTACGGCATAGCTGTCCATCCGAGGAAGCGGATGAAAGTCCGCTGCATTGACATGACATGCATCGCAGACCGAATTCGGAATAAGGCGCCTGTGCGCGGCCCCATCGAAAGGAGGAACGAGGCGCTTCGCGGGTAGCAAGCTCGGGCCAAGGGATCCTCTAACACCCGCAGAGGCCGGCTTACCGCTGCTCCCTTCCGGGTCTCACGGGGTTCACCAGCGTGCGCCGCAGAGGGCTCAGCCGTCAACACCGCACACCCGTGGTCTGACCCTCGCGCCCCCTCCCTCAGGGAGCCATTCGGCTCCACATAAGCGGGTTGTGGACGACAGGGGACCGCTAGCCCCCCACCTAGCACAGGCGCTGGCGGAGGGGGCGGGATTTGAACCCGCGGTACCCAGAAGAGTACACCAGTTCTCCAAACTGGCGGATTCGGCCGCTCTCCCACCCCTCCGGAGGCGATTCTAGGAGAGCCGGTATGGGAATTCAACCGCGGTTCGATGGGGATGAGAAAGAGCAAGAGGCGCCCCGGTCCGATGGCCTAAGCCTTGAAAACCCCCTCAAGCTTCTTCCTGCACCATCCCGAACGGGCCCAGTCTTCACTCAGATCCCTCCGGGCCGGGGCGCCGGTGGAAGTTGTAATCAACCTAACAGATCGTCAACCCTTTGTCAAGTTTTAGATCTTTAAGGTTTGTTTAATACGGTCTATATGTCCGTATAGAACCGGTTGTATGTCTATTGCTGACTTTAGTCACCGACAGTAAAGTGATCGTTGGGCCATGCCACGCAAGTACTATCGCATCGTATCGAAAGGGGACGCAGTTCGGCGGGCGCGGATCGTCATCGGTCTCACCTCCGCCGAGCTCGCCCGCGCCGTCGGGATCTCCCGCCCGATGCTCTCCGCGATAGAGAACGGTGCGGGGACGAGCGTGAAGACCGCCCACAGGATCGCCCGCGCCCTCGACCGGCCGTTCGAAGAGCTGTTCGAAGTGGTCGACGTCCGCTAGTCCGCTGATCTCATCCTCTCGCGAACGAACCTCCACCCCGGGGCCTGCCAGCCTTGCTTATCCGGCCGTGCAAGTACATACTTCAGATCGATCTTTAGGGACATTATCGCTTACGAAGGAGAGAGTATATGAATACCTTCACGGTGGTCTTCTCCACTGCTGGAGGGCTTGCCCTCTTCCTCTACGGTCTGCGTACCCTCAGTGACGCGCTCAAACGTGCCATCGGTGAGCGGATGCGCGAGCTCCTGGAGCGGCTCACCGGCAAGGCCTATCGTGGTGCCATCGTGGGGGCGCTGACCTCGGGGATCCTGCAATCGAGCAGCATGACGATGGTCCTTCTGATCGGCTTGATCAACGCCGGGGCACTGACGCTCAGCCAGGGGATCGGGGTGATGCTCGGCTCGGAGATCGGAACGACCATCACTGCTCAGCTGATCGCGTTCAAGATCGGCCACTACTACCTTCCGGTGATCGCGATCGGGTTCATCCTGGCGGAGGTCTTCCGGGGAAAGAAAGCTGGGGACGTCGGCCGGATCATCCTCGGATTTGGGATCCTCTTTTTGGGGATGGATGTGATCTCGAGCGGGCTGCGGGGGCTTTCCGAAGCCCCAACCGTCCTTCACCTCCTCCGTTCCTGCGGCTCGAACGTCGTATTGGGTGTCCTCGTCGGGGCGGGGGTGACGGCGGTCATCCAGAGCTCCTCGGCGATGACAGCGATGGTGATCGCCATGGGGAGCGCGGGAATCATCACCCTCCCTGCAGCGGTCGCCCTCATCCTGGGGGCGAACATCGGGACGACGATCACCGCGATGATCGCCTCGATCGGCTCCTCCCTCTCCTCGCGGCGGTTGGCGATCGCCCAGGTGTTGGTGAACGTCATTGGGGTCGCCGCCTTCCTTCCGTTCGTCCTTCCCTACTCGCGCTTGGTCGCAACGACAGCCACGAGCCTCACCCGTCAGATCGCAAACGCGCACACCTTCTTCAACATCACGGTGACGCTCATCCTGCTGCCGCTGGTGGGTTGGCTTGTCTGGCTGACGAAGCACGTCGTCCCGGGGAGAGAGACCGCCATTAATACCGCACCGCAATTCCTCGGCGATGAACTCCTGAACGCACCGGCGATCGCGCTGGAGCAGGCGCGGAAGGAGCTATTCCGGATGGGAGAGCTGACGAGCGCGATGCTTCACTCTTGCCGCGCGGCCCTCTTGAAGGGCAAGAGAGGAGAGGTGAACACCGTCCTTGAGACCGAGGAAGCGGTCGACGCCCTCGATCGCACGATCGGGC
>QMQL01000085.1 GCA_003650505.1 Candidatus Acetothermia bacterium
ACTTCCGCGCGCTCCTCCGCGACCTCGCCGGGAGGTACGGGATGCGGATCGAGCTCAGGCAGATGGGCGCCCGCGACGAGGCACGGCTGAAGGGGGGTATCGGGAGGTGCGGGCTCGAGATCTGCTGCCACCGGTTCCTCCACGAGCCGAAGCCGATCCCGATGGAGCTCGCGTACGATCAGGAGCTGTTCGTCTCCCCCGAGCGGATAACCGGGGTCTGCGGCCGGCTGATGTGCTGCCTCGCCTACGAGCACGATACCTACAAGCGGGAGCTCGCCAGGCTCCCGCGGCTCGGCGCCCAGGTGAGCTGCAAGGGGAAGAAGGGGAAGGTCATCGCCCACAACATCTTCCGCCAGACGATCACCGTCCTCACCCAGGACCGCGAGCGGATCGAGGTCTACGCCAGCGGGGTGACGGTACTCAAGCCGGGGGAGAGGAAGAAGCGCTGATCCTCATCCCCGCCGCGCATAGCCGCGCCAGCTCCCGCTGCGAAGCGACGAGGCTGACGCGGATCCCGCCGCTGCTCCTCTCGATGACCCGGATACCGTCCGGGTCGGCGAGGGAGTAGAGGGCATCGAGGGCGGAATACGGGACGAACAGCTCGACCGCGCGATCGCCGGCGAACAGGACCCCCCCCATTTCCGCGAGGAGCGAATCGATGTTTCGCCCCTCCTTCGCTGATATCGGAACCCCGGTGATCCTATCGATCGGGGACTCGAGGAGATCGATCTTGTTCAGGGCGTTCAGGATCGGGGGATGGGGGACGTCCGGCTCGAACACCTCCCTCTCGAGGGTCTCGAGGACGGAGCGGTAGTCCTCCTCCCACGACGGGGAGGAGAGATCGACCACGTGGAGGATCAGATCGGAGTAGCGGACCGCCTCGAGCGTGGCGGCGAACGCCGGGATCAGGTGATGGGGGAGGTCGCGGATGAACCCGACCGTGTCGATGAACAGGGCGAACCTCCCGCCTCCGACCTCCCCGCGGCGGACGCGGGGATCGAGGGTGGCGAAGAGCTTGTCCTCGACGAGGGAGTCGGAGGAGCAGATCCGGTTGAGGAGGGTCGTTTTTCCCGAGTTGGTGTATCCGACGATCGCGACCTGCGGGAGATCGCTCCGTGATCGCTTCCGACGCCTGAGCTTCCTTTCGGCCTCGGCCTTGCCGAGCCGCCGCTCGATGGCGTGAATCCTCCTGGTTATCTTGAACCGGTCGAGCTCGAGCTTCGTCTCCCCTGGGCCGCGCGTCCCGATCCCGGCACCGGCGCGCGTCAGGGCCTCCCCCCACCCGCGGAGCCTCGGGAGAAGGTAGCGGAGCTGGGCGAGCTCGACCTGGAGGCGCGCCTCCTTGGTCGCCGCCCGTTGGGCGAAGATGTCCATGATCAGCTGCGTCCGGTCGATCACCTTGACGGTGAGCCGCTCCTCGAGGTTCCGCGCCTGCGCCGGGGTCAGCTCGTCGGAGAAGATAACGACGTCGGCCCCGAGCTCGGCCACGGCGGCGCTCAGCTCTTCGACCTTCCCCTTGCCGATGAACGTCGGCGGATCGGGGCGCTTCCGCCGCTGCACGAGCTCGGCGAGGACCTCCACGCCGGCCGTCTCGCTCAACGCGGCGAGCTCGCGCATCCTCGCCTCGATCGGGGCGCCGGAGTCGCCCTTGTCGATCCCGACGAGGATCGCCCGCTCCTCCCCGAAGACGTGGGCGCGGAGCCCGAGACGGTCCTCGACGAGCCGCCCCCTGTCTTCAGTCGTTCGTCCGTTCAACTTTCGCCCCCAATCGACTCAGTTTATCCTCGATCCCCGCATACCCCCGGTCGATCTGCTCGAGGCCGGAGACCCTCGTCTCCCCTTCGGCGGCGAGCCCGGCGAGGAGGAGTGCGGCACCGGCGCGGATGTCCGGGGCTACGAGGGAGGAGCCGCGCAGGCGCTTCACACCGGTTATCGAACCAGTCCTCCCTGAGACGGCGATCTGCGCCCCCATCGACCTTAACCCATCGACGTAGGTGAACCTCCGCTCGAACACCCCCTCCGTCACCCGGCTCGTACCCCTGCCGACGGAGAGGTAAGCGGCGAGCGGAGGGTGGAGGTCGGTCGGGAACCCCGGATGCGGTCCGGTCTTCACCTCCACCGGTTCCGGCCGGCCGCGCGGCACGACGGTCAGCTCTCCGTCCCCCTCCCCGATCGTCAGCCCGGACGCAGAGAGCGCCTCGAGGAACGCCTCGAGATGACCCGGCTCCACCCCTTCGACCGTGACCTCGCCACCGGTGATCGCGCCGGCGAGGAGGAGGGTCCCCGCCTCCATCCGGTCCGGTATCAGGGTGTGCTCGGCGCCGGAGAGTGAGATCCTCCCCTCGATCCGGAACGTCCGCCCATCGATCTCAACGTTGGATCCCATCTTTCTGAGCAGGGAGACGAGATCGATCACCTCCGGCTCGATCGCCCCGTTAGCGATCTCCGTCTCCCCATCGGCGAGGCTCGCCACCATCAACAGCTGCTCGGTCGCCCCGACCGATGGGAACGGGAGCTCGATCCGACAGCCGCGGAGCCGGTCAGCCATGACCGCAACCGCACCATCCCGCTCCTCAACGCGCGCGCCGAGGGCCTGAAGCCCTTTGAGATGGAGATCGACCGGGCGGGGGCCGATCGAGCAGCCGCCGGGGAGGGGGACGACCGCCCGGCCGAACCGGGCGACGAGCGGGCCGAGGACGAGGAACGATGCGCGCATCTGGCTGACGGAATACGGGTTCGCCTCGAACGAGAGGGGGGCGCCGGCGATCAGGAGATCCGGCCCGTTCCGGATCACCCTCTTACCCAGCTCGCCGATCGTGAACAGGATCGTGCTGACGTCCCGGAGCTGGGGGATCCGGTGAAGGACGATCGGTCCGTCGGTGAGGAGGGATGCGACACAGGCCGGGAGGGCGGCGTTCTTAGCCCCTTCGACCGCGATCCGGCCGGAAAGGGGACGCCCTCCCTCGACGAGCAAGTATCCCATATCGGTCAGGGTAGGTAACGGATCGGGTCGACGGGGAACTCGCCGTTTCGGACCTCGAAGTGGAGGTGGGGTCCGGAGGAGATCCCGGTGTTCCCGGATTCGGCGATCCCCTGCCCGACCTCGACGAACTGCCCCTGATGGACGTAGACGACCGAGAGGTGGCCGTAGATCGTGTAGAACCCGCCCGGGTGCTCGATGATCACCGTCGTCCCGTAACCCTCCTGCTCGCCGGTGAAGTAGACCTCCCCGGAGGAGGCGGCATGGACAATCGTCCCTTCGGGGACGTCGATGTCGATCCCGTCGTGGTGGTGCCAGGTACGGAGGACCGGGTGCTCCCGCCAGCCGAACCCGGAGAGGACCTCCCCCTGAAGCGGCCAGATGAACCGGGTATCCTTCCCCTTCGACAGCTCGACGACGTCGTCCCAGAAGGTCCTTTCCACATCGGGGATCAGGATCCTCTCGCCGGCGTAGATCGTCTCCGACGGAGTGATCCCGTTCGCCTGGGCGATCGTCTCCACCGGAACGGAGTAGGTGATGGCGATATCGGTCAGGGTCTGGCCAGCCTGGATCGTGTGCACTACCCCCTCGGCCGATCCGTACACCACATCCCCGGGCTGGAGCGGCTCGTCGTCGTACAGCCGGTTGCTCGCCCGGACGTTCTCCACGCTCACCCCGAGGGAGGCGGCGACATCGGCTACCGTCTCACCGTCGACGACGACGTGGGTGAGGATCCCCGAAACGCGGGGAGGCTCGATCTCCGACCCCAAGGCGGGCGGCGGCGGCGTCTCCTCCTCCGGTAGGGATACCGTCGTCCCTCCCTCCTCGATCACGGTCAGGGGGGCCTGATTCCCTGAGCGGCCGGAGTGGAGGAGGATCGGAAGGAGGATTATGACGAGGACGAATAGGGCGGCTATCGCGACGCGATCCTTCCGGATCGGCTTCTTCCGATAACCGTAGTCCCTGTAGCTAGTCACTGCTCATCAACTCGAGGAACTGCTCGTTGTCCTTGGTCGCCAGCATCTTGCTCTTCACAAGCTCCAGCGCCGCCTGTGGATCGTTCAGTTCACTCATCATCTTACGGAGGATCCACACCCGATTCAATTCCTTCTCCGGGAGGAGGAGCTCCTCCTTCCGCGTTCCGGACTGTTCGAGGTCGATCGCCGGGTAGATCCTCTTGTTCGACAGGTTCCGATCGAGGATCAGCTCCATGTTCCCCGTCCCTTTGAACTCCTCGAACACGACCTGGTCGAGCTTGCTCCCGGTATCCACCAGAGCGGTGGCGATGATCGTCAGACTACCCCCTTCCTCGATGTTCCGTGCCGCGCCGAAGAACTCCTTCGGCTTGTACAGGGCGGTCGGATCCATCCCGCCGGAGAGGAGCTTCCCCGACGCTGGTATCGACAGATTATAAGCCCGCGCGAGCCTGGTGATCGAATCCATCAGGATGACGACGTCGTGGCCGAGCTCGACGAGCCTCTTCGCCCGGTCGGTGACGAGCTCGGCGATCCGCGTATGATGCCGCGGCTCCTGATCGAACGTGGCTGCTACCACCTCGCCCCGCTCGATCGAGCGGCGGAAGTCGGTCACCTCCTCCGGCCGCTCGTCGACGAGGAGGACGAACAGCTTGATATCCGGGTAGTTGGCGTTGATCCCAGCCGCGATCTTCTTCAGAAGCGTCGTCTTCCCCGCCTTCGGCGGGGAGACGATCAGGCCGCGCTGCCCCTTCCCGATCGGGCAGAACAGGTCGATGATCCGTGTCGAGACGTCCTCCGGGTCGTGCTCGAGCTTCAGCCGCTCGTCCGGATGGAGGGGGGTCAGGTCGCGGAACTGGACGCGACGCCGCGACTCCTCCGGAT
>QMQL01000086.1 GCA_003650505.1 Candidatus Acetothermia bacterium
CGACCAGGCCGACGTCCGCCTCCTCCGCCTCCCCGATCCCGTTCACCACGCAACCGAGCATCGCCACGGTGAGCGGGGCGGTGACGTCCTTCAGCCCCTCCTGCACCTCCTCGGCGATCCGGAAAAGGTCGATCTCCGCCCTCCCGCACGTCGGGCAGACGCGGTAGAGGATCCCCCGCTTCCGCAGCCCGAGGGCGCGGAGGATCGCGTAGGCGACGTGCACCTCCTCGACAGGGTTCCCGGTGAGGGAGACGCGGATCGTGTCGCCCAGCCCCTCCTCGAGGAGGACCCCTAAGCCGACCGCCGAGCGGATCGATCCCTCCCACGGGGTTCCGGCCTCGGTGATCCCGATGTGGAGGGGGTAATCGACCTTCGAGGCGATCATCCGGTAGGCGGCGATCGTGGTCGGCACGTCGGTCGCCTTGAGGGAGATCACGATGTCGTGGAAGCCGCGCTCCTCCAAGATCCGGATTTCGCTCAGTGCGCTTTCCACCATCCCCTCGGCGGTCGCCCCCCCGTGCGGACCGCGGAACTCCGGGGCGAGGGAACCGGAGTTCGCCCCGACCCGGATCGGGATCCCGGCCTCCTTCGCCGCCTCCACCACCTCCCCGATCTTCTCCGGGTCGGTTATGTTCCCGGGGTTGAGCCGGAGCTTGTCGACCCCGGCTTCGATTGCAGCGAGGGCGAGCCGATGATCGAAGTGGATATCGGCGACGAGGGGGAGGGGGATCCGCTCCTTGATCTCGGAGAGGGCCGCGGCCGCGGCTCGGTCCGGGACGGCAACGCGGACGATCTCGCACCCGGCCGCCTGCAGCCGTTCGATCTGGGCGACGGTCGCGGCGACGTCGCGGGTATCGGTGTTCGTCATCGACTGGACGACGATCGGGGCGCCCCCTCCGATCGTAACCGAGCCGACCTTCACCGCCCGGCGCGTCATCCTTCACCTCCGAATCCATCGAGGAGGGCGGCGATCCCCCGGCCGATCGCCCTCCCGGTGGAAAACCCGACGCGGCCGGCACGGACCGCGGCGAGCGGATGGAGGATCGCGTCCGCAGCGCGCCGGAGCGGGAGGGGCCGATCCGCTCGGTCGAGGACGGCCTTCAGCGCGAGGAACGGGACCCGGTTCTCCTCCGCCCATGCAGCCAGAGATCCCGCCTCCATCTCGACCCCGATCGCTCCCGTCTCCTTCCACAACTTCGCCTTCTCATCGACCGTTCCGACGACCCGATCGGCCGTCACCAGCCCGCCGACCGCCGGATCGATCCGATCAGCGCCGAGGGCAGCTCGAGCCCGGGCAAGGATCCCGGCGTCGACCGCGATCCTCCTTCCCCGATGGTAGACCTCGCTCGCCAGGATCAGATCGCCTGTTTTGAGGCGCGGATCGAGCCCACCGCAGAACCCGGTCGAGACGAGGAGGTCGGGCCGTCCGAGCGAACCCTCGAATCCGGACGGAGCGCCGGGACGGATCCGGACGGCCCGGAGCCCGGGCCGCTTCGGGATCCACGCCCTCTCGAGGAAGAATGGGGCCGCCACGACGATCATCTCCCCCGCTCACCCCGGGCCAACGTCAGAAGGTCGCGCGGCTTGGACAGGGCCTCGAGGATGCTCGCCCCCTCGAACCCGGAGTGCATCATGCAATTCGTGCACCGCCGATCCTTCCCCGGCCCGTAGCCCTCCCACAGCTTCGGGTCGAACAGCTCATTTACGTCGTCCGTATGCTCGTCGGCGAGGATGTAACAGGGTTTCCGCCAACCGAGGACGGTGTAGGTCGGGGTCGTCCAGGCGGCGCACGGGTAGTCGCGCTTCCCGCGGAGGAAGTCGAGGTAGAGCGGGTTGTTGTAGAACGGGAAGCCCTTGCTTGGGTCGAGAACCCGCTGGAAGACCTTTATCGACTCCTCCCGCTCGAGGAAGAGCTCCCGCTCGGAGACATCCTTGTACGCATAACCTGGGGAGACCATCAACCCCTCCACCCCGATCTCGGTGAGGAGGTTGAACAGCTCATGCAAGTCCTCGACGTCGGAGCCGTGGAAGAGGGTCGAGTTCGTGTTCACCCGGAACCCGCGGGAGACGGCCTCCCTCAGGGCAGCGATCGCGATCTCGAACGTCCCCGGCCGCTGCGTCACGTAGTCGTGGACCTTCTCCGTCCCGTCGAGGTGGACGACGAACGAGAGATGATCGCTCGGGGTGAACAGGTCGAGCTTCTCCTCCAGGAGGAGGCCGTTCGTGCAGAGGTAGACGAACCGCCTCTCGTCGGTTATCGCCTTCACGATCTCACCGATCTGGGGATGGAGCAACGGTTCGCCCCCGGCGATCGAGACGATCGGCGCTCCGGAGGCGCGGACCGCGGCGAGCGATCCCTCGACCGAGAGGCGCCGGCTGAGGACGTCCTTGTACTCCTCGACCCGGCCGCACCCGATGCAGTGAAGGTTGCACGCCTCAAGCGGCTCGAGCATGGTGACGAACGGGAAGTACCTCCTCCCCTTCGCCTTCTGTGCCACGATGTAGCGGGCCATCGCCATGTCCAGTTTGAGCGGTCGCTTCATTTCGATCTCCTTGCCAGATAATCGATCAGTTCGGATAGATCCTTCTTCCCGATCTCGGAGAACGGGATCATCTCCATCGTCTCCCGCGCCCGGGAAAGCTCGGCATCCACCATCCCTTCGGCCTCCACCCTCACTCCCAGCCGCTCTAGTAGCCCGATCACCGCAGCGACGTCAGAGCCGGTCAGATCGTCCTTCCGGTAGATCTCCCGAAGGGCCTCCCGATCCGGACCAGCGGCATGGGAGATCCCGAGGACGACCGGGAGGGATCTCTTCTTCCGCCGTATGTCCGAGCCGCGCGGCTTTCCGGTCACCGATTCGTCCCCCCAGATCCCGAGGATATCGTCGCGGATCTGAAACGCCCTCCCGATAGCCGCCCCGAGGGCCGTGAGCTTCGCCAGGGTCGGATCGTCGGCGCGCGCGGCGATCCCGCCGAGGACGAACCCGGCCCGGATCAGGGCGCCGGTCTTCCGGTCGATCATCCCTAGGTAGTCGTCGACCCCGATCTCTCTCCCTTCGTAGGAGAGGTCGAGGACCTGCCCATCGATCATCTCGATCGTCGCGGAAAGGAGGGCATCGGCCGCGGCCGGCCCGGCGGAGAGGGCGGTTCTTACCGCGATCGCCTCCATCAGATCACCAGCGTTTATCCCCTGGGCCATCCCGTGCAGGGCCCAGACCGTCGGCCGGCCGCGCCTCATCCGGTCCCCATCCTGGATGTCATCGTGGATCAGGGAGAAGTTGTGGACCAGCTCGAGCCCGACGGCAGCGGGGAGAGCCGCGCCAGGATCGGCGCCGAGCTCGGACGCGGTGAACAGGACGAGGCTCGGCCGGAGGAGCTTCCCCAGGTTCTCCGTCCTCCTTCCGGTTTCGTCCTCCAACCCGACGTGATAACGGAGGGTCGCCGCAAGCGGACCTCCCCCGGCGAGTGCCTCCTCCAACCCGGTGATTATCTCCTTCCGGAACCTCGTAAGTATCCTCGGTCCATTCATGATTTCGGTGCCAACCGCGCTATCCCCAACCGATCCGCAGCCTCTACGAGCTCGGCAGCTGTGTGGGCGCCGAGCTTTCGCATCAGCCGGGCGCGGTGGTTCCGCACCGTGTGCAGGCTCCGCGACATGATCTGTGCGATCTCCGCGTTCCTCTTCCCCTCCACGATCAGTTGGAGTACCTCCCTCTCGCGCTCGGTCAAGGATAGGCCCTCATCTTCAGGCTCCGGAACCCCTGAGGAGAAGTGGATCCCGCCGGCGGCCACCGCCGCGATCGCCGCAACCAGCCTCTCCGGGGCCTCGTCCTTCAGCACGTAGCCGCTCGCCCCGGCCCGGGCCGCCTGGGAGATGTATCCCTCATCCGCATACATCGAAAGGACGATGACCCGGGTATCAGGAGAGACTCGCCTCATCCGCCGGATCGCCTCGATCCCATTCAGGATCGGCATCGCTACGTCGACGAGGGCGACATCCGGATGTACCTTCCGGACCAAGCGGACGAGCGCCCGGCCGTCCCCTGCCTCCCCCGCCACCTCGATCCCGGAGGAGACGAGGAGGGCCCTTATCCCCTCGCGGACGAGTGCATGATCGTCTCCCAACACCACCCTGATTCTATTCATCATGCAAGTTTACTGAAAGAGGACCTTCCGCGTAATGGGGAAAATGTATCAATCCTGCGGTTCGAGCCGGATCCGCCTGGCATGCGCGATCAGCCCGGCGCGGGTGTGGATCCCGAGCTTCTCCATCAGCCGGGCGCAGTGGTTGGCGACCGTCCGGGGACTGATCCCGAGGACGGAGGCGATCTCGCCATCCCTCTTCCCTTCTCCAAGGAGAGCGAGCACGTCCCGTTCCCGGGGGGTCAGCCCGAAGCTCGGTCGGTCTAGATTCCCGCTCATCGCCGCTTCGATCGCCGCATACAGCTCCTTGGCCGGAGCCGACTTGGAGACGAGCCCGGCCGCCCCAGCGGCGACAACTGCGACGGCGTATTCTGGCTCGTCGTACATGGTAAGGACGAGGATCCGGATCTCCGGGGAGGCGGAGAGGAAATCGGGGATCGCGCTCAGCCCGTCACGGTCAGGTAAGGAGAGGTCGAGGAGGACGATGTCCGGGGCGGTACGGCGGACGAGCTCGAGGCCGGTCCCGGCGTCGGCCGCCTCACCGACGATCTCGTAGCGGGCAGAGAGGAGCTTGATGAGGCCGGCGCGGACGAGGGCGTGATCATCGACGATCGCGATTCTCATCCCCGACATACGGGACCTCCACGGCAAGGATCGTCC